>JBGTJY010000885.1:0-9923 GCA_041744855.1 Candidatus Hydrogenedentales bacterium | reverse complement strand
CCCCCGGGCGCAAACTATAACAAAAGCAGACCGAGCCGACAGGCCTTGGGAAACCTGTTCGGCTCGGCTTTGCTTCGGTCCGGCGAGCAATTGGTCGACCGCGCAACCTGGTCGACCGCGCAACCTGGTCGGCCGCCCAATCTCGGCGGATATTTCGCGAGATTAATGCGAGGTGTATCGCGACTACGCGCGACGTTACCTATCTACTCGTTCAAATTCAGAAGCTTAGCGTTTGGAGGTTGCAGTGGCACGCTTGCGGGGCGCCGACCCCTCGTCTGACATCGCTTTTTCGTTGGCACCGGAGGTCGCGATCCCGGTCAAGGTCTCGTTCGCGGCGCTTTCCTGTTCCAGTATTTCATCCAGAATCTTGACTGCCTTCTTCTCGCCCAACTGTTCGGCGAAGGCCCGGGCCGTGCCGTAGCCGGCCATCTCGTAGTGCTCGACGCGCTGGGCCGCGGCAATCAACGCCGCGTCTGTCACGGGCGATTGGGCGTCTTCCATCGCCTTATCGCCTTCCTCTAGTAAGCCTGCCATTCCCTTGCACTTAATGCGCGACGCGGTCTCGCCGTATTCCTTCAGAAGCGCCTTCATGCTCTCGAGTTGCTCCTCGGTTTCCGTCAGGTGATTCTGGAACGCCTCTTGGAGTTCTTCGGATTCGGCCGCATCGCGCATTTTGGGTAGCGCCTCGACCAATTGCTTCTCCGCGTCGCACAGGTCTTTCAGCTCGTGGATGTACAGTTCTTTCAACGTATGCATTTTCATCTCTCTTCCCTTTCTCCGTTGGTCCCACTTTTCACGGTGCAATCACTTGACCGCCCCGAATTGAATTTCTGGTGAAACTGCACGAACCATGCCAAGAAAAAAGGCCCCCACGCATGGTTGTTTCAACGGCGGTTCGTTGGGTATCGTCGCAATCAAATCTGCGCCGCAATCGTCAACAGTCTCAGACCGCGAAGGAATCCAACTTCCCCATGTGCCCACGAATTCTCTTGCTCGCTCGTTGCTCACTTCTCTGCGCCGGCGAGGCGCTTTCCGCATCGATGCACATAGCGCACGCCGCCGAGTGGGAATCGTTGCGGCCAATCGCGGGAGCGGAGGGAGCGTCTCTAGCAATCGAAAATGCACGCGACACGAACTTGATTCACAAGGTCACGGCTCGTGGGGTCGAGCCCGTTTGGGTAGCGCTCAACCACGCGCCAATCCGCGACTTTGAGCTCGAACTCGAATTCTACACGCCCTCCCCGGCTAACGGCGGCGTCTTGATTCACGGCCACCAACTCCCGCTCATGCGAGACCCGGCGCAACAAACCTTTTATGGCTACCAGATCAACCTCGACACGACGGGCAGCGGCGACGTGGGCTCAATCGTCGAGGAACACGGCCGCGCATTCCTGATGCGGCCCGGCCTCGATGCGTTCCAGACGATCGATCCCGCCGGCTGGAACAAGGTGGGCGTGACGGCGCGCGGCGGCATCATTGAGGTCCGGCTCAATGGAATCGTTTCCGGACGCCTGCACGACGATCGATTCATCGCGGGCATCATCGCGTTGCAAGCCGTTCCGTCACGGAGTGGATCGCCGGCCGTGGTCGAGTATCGCAACATCCGCGTCAAGACAGACGCGCCGGAAACCGGATGGCGTGCCCTATTCGATGGCAAGACCTTCGACGGCTGGAAAGTATGGGGCTCGGAAGAGTGGAACGTCGCGGACGGAACCATCCAGGGCCGGCGGGGACCGAAGGAATCCGAAGGCTACCTGGCGACAATCGAGACGTGGAAAGACTTCCGCGTGCGCGGGCAATTCCACATGCTGGGCGACGGGAACTACGGGCTCTTCTATCACTCGACCATCAAGCTGCGTCCGGAGGATGGCTACCCGCTCATCTCGGGCGTGCAGGGCGAAGTGATGCCGGGCCGTCCCGCCGAAACGGGCCGGCTGTATGAAAGCTATCGCCGCGGGTGGCTCATGCCGCAGAACCACGCGGACATCGGGTCGTGGGCATTGCGGGAGGGCGAATGGAACGAGATCGAAATTCGATCGCTCGGCAATCACGTGACCACGTGGGTGAACGGCATCCGCGTAGTCGACTTCGAAGACCTCACGCCGCAACTCTTCGAGGGCAGCTTCGCGCTGCAGTTGCACACGGGCGAAGGCGCGGGGATCGATTGGCGCGGCCTCTACGTGCAAGAAGGCCCAGTCCGTTGACGTGCACATGCACCACGAAGGGCACGAAGGACACGAAGGGATTACGTTGATGAAATATGGAAATTCGCGCTCGATTTCATTTGCTTGATTAGTGACGCACCTGAAACGCAGCAGCCCATCATTCCAAGTTGTATACGTGTATGAAGGTCAAACGTTCGATTTTATGACGAAACCTCTTCGTGCCCTTCGTGCCCTTCGTGGTGAAACCCATGGAGTTTGATCCGCTTTCGAACCGTGTGATCGGATTGGCCATCGAGGTGCACAGAAACCTGGGTCCAGGTCTCCTCGAGTCAACCTATCAATTCTGCCTGGCGTCGGAACTCTCTAATTCTGGGATAGCGTACATCTTACAGGCTGAATTGCCCGTTGTTTACAAAGGTCAAAGAATCGATTGCGGTTATCGTGTAGATATTTTGGTCGAAAGTGCGTTAATTCTGGAGCTTAAGAGCGTAGAAAAACTTCTACCCATTCACCAGGCCCAGCTATTGACATACATGAAGTTGTCGGCCATAAAAACGGGCCTCCTCATAAACTTCAACGTCCCGCTACTACGGGATGGCATTAAACGAATGGTTCTATAGATTCACCACGAAGAGCACGAAGCACACGAAGAGCTGGTATTGATGAAATTCGGAAATCTGTGCTCAATTTCCTTTGCTTGAAGCGTGACGCAGTCAAAAGAGCAGGTCTTTGCTACAATTTTTTTTGCGGTGAATGAACATCAACCGTGGAATTCTATGACGAATCCTCTTCGTGTCCTTCGTGCACTTCGTGGTGAGTCCTCCGTTGCGCTAGTTCTGGCGAACCTCCTCCCCATCGCCGGCGTTCTGTTTCTCGGCTGGAACCTAAAAACGCTCGTGATGGCGTATTGGATCGAGAACGGGATCGTCGGGGTTCTCACGATCGCGAAGATGATCCTCGCGCGGGAACGCGGCGGCCTGGGGAAATCGAAAGGCTACCAGATCATTTTCTTCGTCGCGCACTACGCAACATTCTGGGTGATGCACGGAGTTTTGATTATCAACGTGCTGTTGCCGCCTTCGTATCCCTACGAAGGTTCGGTGATTCTGTTCGCACTGAGCGCGCTCGTTTTCATCGCGAGCCACGGAGTGTCTTTCAAATTCAATTTCTGGGACCGGCGCGAATACGAGCGCGTCGACAGCGTGACGCTGATGGTGCTGCCTTACGTGCGCGTGCTCCCCGCGCATATCGTGCTGTTGGCGGCGATCCTCTTCGTGCGGAACTTGGACGGCCCGTACATGGTGCTCGTCGCAGTCGCGGTACTGAAGACCGTGATCGACGCCTTGGTCCATCTCTACGAACACGCGTGGATTGCCCGGCGTCCAGCGCCCTTACGCGAGAACCAGTCCGCGGCCAGCACGGTTTACGAATGACTACCCGACTCAGTCATTCCTGCGCAGGCAGGAATCTCTCCCTCGATTCGGCGCCTCGCTTACAATTGTGCAACAACGGTTCGCGGGGGAAGTTTGTAGCGCTGCTTTTCAAGCGGCGCGTCTCGAGGATATAGGCGGCGGTCCCCTACTGGCCGCTTGAAAAGCGGCGTTACCAATGACCGCCTATTTTGCGTGAATCGCTCTACGGAATAAACTTCGTCGTCGCCTTGAGCGACAGAATCCACGCAGCGAGCAGCTTGGCGCAATTCTCGGCATCCTGCAGCGAGATCATCTCGACCGGCGAGTGCATGTAACGATTCGGTACGCTGACAAGACCCGTCGCCACTCCCCCACGGCTGAGTTGCATCGCGTTCGCGTCGGTTCCCGTGCCGCGCGGGGCGGCTTCCATTTGGTACGGAATCTTGTTCTTCTTCGCGATGTCCACCAACTGCGAGGCGATTTTCGGGTTGATGTTCGGTCCGCGCGAGATCATCGGCCCGCCATCGAGCGTGAACTCACCGTATTTCTTCGCGTCGCAATCGGGGTGATCCGTCGCGTGCGACACGTCGACCGCGATCCCCGCGTCGGGATGGCAGCCGTACGCGCTCGTGACCGCGCCGCGCAGTCCAATTTCCTCCTGCACCGTCGTCACGCAAAACACCACGCAATCGAGTTTCTTGCCCGCGATGAGCCGCATCGTTTCCAGCACGACGAACGCGCCGATACGGTCATCCATCGCGCGCGCGACCATGCGGCCGTTGAGCAGTTCCTCATGCGAAACGTTGATCGTCGCGGGGTCGCCAATCGACACGTGTCGTTGCGCCTCCTTGCGATCTTTCGCGCCGATATCGATCCACATATCGTGCATCTGCATCGCCTTGCCGCGATCGGCCTGCTCCGTCAGATGGATCGCGCGGCGGCCGATAACACCCAGCATGGGACCCTCGGCCGTGTGCACCTGCACGCGCTGGCCATCGAGCACGGACGGATCCACACCGCCGATCGGAAGAAAGCGGAGATAACCTTCCTTATCGATGTGATGCACCATCAACGCAATCTCGTCGACGTGCCCCGCAAGCATCACACGCAATTTGCCCTTGGGATTACGCACGTGAAACTGGTTGCCGTGCACGTCCTTGTACACTTCGTCGACCGAATCGGCGACATAACTCTTGCACGCCTTCTGTATCTCCGATTCGAAACCAGATGGACTGGGCGTCGACAGCAGCTTCTTCAAAAACGCAAGCGATTCCTTCCGCAAAACTCACGCTCCTTGTGTTCTAGTAATTCGTGCAAATTCGTGTGTATTCGTGGCCAGCTTTCTGTTCTCATCCCTTGCCCCGCGTCTTTGTCTTGCCAAAACTCGCGTTCTTCTCGATGAACTCGATAATCAACCCGGCGATATCTTTGCCCGTGGCGCGCTCGATGCCTTGCAGTCCCGGCGACGAATTCACCTCGAGCACGACCGGCCCGTGATTCGATCGCAGGATGTCCACACCCGCGACGTTCAGGCCCAGAATCTTCGCGGCGCGCACGGCCGTGGTTCTTTCTTCCGGCGTAATTTTCGTGGCCTCCGCCGTACCTCCCCGGTGCAGGTTCGCGCGGAACTCGCCGGGTTTGGCTTGCCGTTTCATCGCGCCGACCACTTTGCCGCCGACGACGATGCAACGGATATCCGAGCCGCCGGCCTCCTTGATGTATTCCTGCACGAGGATGTTTACATCAATCCCATAAAACGCCTGGATCACGCTCTCCGCGGCCTGGCGCGTTTCCGTCAGCACCACGCCTTTGCCTTGCGTGCCCTCGAGCAGCTTCACCACGCACGGCGCGCCGCCGACCATCTCGATCAAGTCCTCGATATCGTCCGGCTCGTTCGCGAATCCCGTCACGGGCAGCCCGATGCCGCGCCGCGCAAGCAACTGCAGCGAACGCAATTTGTCACGCGATCGCGAAATCGCGACAGACTCGTTCAGCGGGTAGACGCCCATGATCTCGAATTGCCGCAAGACGGCCGTGCCATAGAACGTCACGGATGCGCCGATGCGCGGAATCACCGCGTCGAAGCCCGTGATGTCTTCGCCTTTGTAGTGAATTTGCGGCCGCGAAGACGCGATATTCATATAGCAACGCGTGTGATTGATCACGCGCACGTCGTGGCCGCGAAGTTTGGCTGCTTCGACGAGACGGCCGGTCGAATACAGCTTCGGGTTGCGGCTCAATACTGCGATTTTCATTTCGGAACCTTCTGCAACGCCCATTCCGGCGTTTGATAAATCTGCGGCAGTTCTTTTCCAAGCAAATACGACTTCGCGGGATCGACGAGAAACCGGGACCGCACCGCGCGCCGCCCCAGCAACATGCGAAACAACATCGTGTCGCGGCGGGTCAGCGATACTTCGATCGGCCACGTTTCGTCGCCCAGTTGCAACGGCGTCAGGATGATAATGCGCTTCTCGCGGTGGCCGCCGGAATCGGTCACGAAACGAATGTCGTGAACATCGGCTGTGCACTCGAGTTCGAGGTTCTTGTTTCGTTGCAGCGGATGAATCGAAAACCGAACGCGCGACTTCCCCCCTTTTTTGAAGCGGCGCACTTGAAAGGCGTGCAGCGCGGAAGTCCTCGCGCCCGTGTCCACTTTCATCTTGATCGCGGGGATGCCCAGTTCGTACAGCGAACCCCACTCGCGCCACCCCAGACTGATCATCGTCGTTCCCCCCGGGCAGGGCACTACGCTATCACAACACCTTGTTTAGCGAAAACTTCGTTCTTTCTGCCTCGCCGCATTCCGCATTCGCGTCCTTCTGAACGAAGTGAAGAATCTCGTACGAGACATAGACTTCGGAGACGCGAGATTCTTCACTTCGCTCAGAATGACCTGCCGTTTTGTCATGCTGAGAGCAGCGAAGCATCTCGAATCTCCGGTAGATTCTTCACTTCGTTCAGAATGACTTTTAGACCGGTTCTGAAAAAGTTTCGAGTTTGATTTTGCGGAGGTTCTTCATCGCGTTGTCGCCTCCGCGTCCGAAGAGATCGTGAAGCCGCTCATACTCCACATACAAACGTCGATACACCGCGTGCGCCGCGGGATCGGGCACGTACGACTTTTCACGCAACCGCGCCATCCGTTTCGCCGCTTCTTGAATCGTGTCGTATCCGCCGGCGGATTTCCCCGCGGCGACCGCGCCCCACATCGCCGCGCCCAACGCCACGGTTTGATCGCTCGCCGCAACCTTGATCGGTCGATTCGTCACGTCGGAAAAAATCTGCATCAGGAACGGCGCATTCACGGCAAGCCCGCCGCACGCATATAACTCGTCGACGGGACAGCCGCCGTTGTGCAGCGTCTCGATGATCTTGCGCGTGCCGAATGCGGTCGACTCGAGCAGCGCGCGATACATTTCCTCCGGACGCGTGGCGAGCGTCATACCGATCATCAAGCCGGACAATTCGGCATCGACGAGTACCGAGCGATTGCCGTTCCACCAATCCAAACACAACAAGCCCGATTGACCTGGCTTCAACGCCGCGGCCTTGCAACTCAGCAATCCGTGAATGTCGGTCTTTTGTTTTTCGGCGGCCTCTGCTAGCTCACGCGGCACGCACGCGCGCACGAACCACGCAAAGATGTCGCCGACCGCCGCCTGGCCCGCCTCGTATCCGTACAGACCCGGAATGATGCCGTCCTTCACGACGCCGGCCATGCCATCGATGCTGAGTTTTTCCGTCCCGTTGGCCATGTGACACAAACTCGTGCCCATGATCATGACCATCTTGCCGGGCTCGGTGACGGTCGACGACGGCACAGCGACGTGCGCGTCAATCGAACTGACCGCGACGGCCGTCCCCGGCGCGAGGCCCAACTCTTTCGCGACATCGGCCTTCAACGACCCCGCGCGCGCGCCAGTGGGATAGATGTCCTCGCTCAACTTGTCGGCAACGATCGACCCGAATTTCGGATCGAGTTGACGCAGGAAATCCGGCGAGGGGTACGCCTCGTCCCACATCGCCTTGTAGCCCGCGGCGCACGCGTTGCGCTTCTCCTCGCCGGTCAGATAAAGCGTGATCCAATCCCCCGCCTCGATAAATCGGTCCGCCGCGGCGTAGATTTCCGGCGCATCGCGCAACACTTCGAGCGCCTTGGGAAACAGCCATTCGCTCGAAATCTTGCCGCCGTAACGCGCCAAAAAATGCTCGCCGCGCTTCTGCGCCAGCGCGGTGATTTCGTCGGCCTCCGGCTGCGCGGCGTGATGCTTCCACAGCTTGACCCACGCGTGCGGATTCTTCTCGTGCGCCGGCAGCATCGAAAGCGGCGTCCCCCGCGCGTCAATCGGGATCAACGTGCACGCCGTGAAATCCGTTCCAATCCCCACGATGTCATCCGACGAAACCCGCGCCTGCGAGATAGCTTTCGGAACAATCGTGCGTAACGCATGCAGATAATCGCGCGGGTCCTGCAACGCCCAATCCGGCGGCAGCGCGTTGCCGGTCGACGGCAGCGCAGAATCGATCACCCCGTGCGGAAACGGCTCGACTACAGTCGCCAATTCCTCGCCGTTATCGACCGCGACAACAATCGCCCGCCCCGACTCCGTACCGAAGTCCAACCCCAAAACGCATTTCCGGCCCATACGATAACGCCACTTCCAATCCCTGGTAGCGCCGCTTTTCAAGCGGCGAGTCAATCACCCGCGCATCATTCCTATAAGTCCCATAAGTCCCATAAGTCCCATAAGTCCCATTCATCCCATCCCCCAACCGCCGTGCCGCGCCTCAATCCCCCCCATCATAATTCGGCGGCACCTGCCGCGGATGCCGATTCATCAGCGCCTCCAACACGCCGTCGATCATGCCCAAGTGCCCGGCCTGATTCCGAAGTTGCTGCTTCACATCGACCAAGTAGCGATTCAGCGATTCCAGCCGCCGCGCCAGCACGCGCGAAATGTAAAACATCACCTCGGGGTTCGACAGCAAAAATTCCGACGGCCGCTCGGCAATCTTGCACTCGACATCCGACCACGCCCGCACGCTCGCGGTATGCGGACACCCGAGCAGCACCGACATCTCCCCAAACATCGCCCCCCGCTCCCGCACCCGCGTAATCGTGACGTTGTCCTTACGCACCTCGACGGTCCCATTCATCAAAAAATAAATGCAAGACCCCGCGCCCCCCTCGACCAAAAGCACCTCTCCCTCCACAAACGATCGCGTAGGAAGGCTATCAATAGCGTCAGGTATCGTGTCCATAATTTCTCGCGTCCGATCGCGATGGCTAGAAGCTATCGCCAGTACCTTGCGCTAGTCATTTACCTTAGACCAGTCATTCTGAGCGCCAGCGAAGAATCACATTCGCGCGATTTCCTGAGGTTTTGCGCCAACCGCTATTCTTCGCTGGCGCTCAGAATGACGGGCTCTTGGGTTTTGGGACAGCTTCCTGGAAAACGAACGCCAATCGAGCACCGTTCCATTGATTGCACTTTGAGAGCACAAGGATTCTACAACAACCGGACGCGGATGCTTAAAACTCTTCGTTCCCTGCCGTTGGTGAGATCGTTGCGTCAACGGGGTATCATGAAGTTCAACGTGACGGAGCTATGAAGGACGTGAGCCAATCGCGATTGAAGACCCGATCTCGCTGGCGCGACGCTGCCCTCGCTGCGGGCGTCCTGGCGATCTGTATCGCTATCGCGGGTTACCTCGGTTGGGATTCGACGCCGGCGGTCGATGCGCCGGAACGCGACACGCGGACAACCGGCGCCGTGTCGACGCCCGCGAATCCCGAGCCGCCAGAATCCCGCTCTCGCATCGATGCGCCTGAAATTTTCGAAGGCGGTTCAAACAAGCTCCAACGCGATCCCGTGGGTCCCTATATCGCCGGCTATGTAGAAACGGTCGACGGGAAACCCGTGCGCGGCGCGGAGGTCGCAGCCTACCACCCGGACGCGGGGGCAACTCGGACGGAGACGAACAACGAAGGCGCATTCCTCATCGACCATTTGGAAAAAACGTCGTACCGCTTGAGTGCCTCCGCGGAACATCTCAACGAAGCGGTGATCGAACGTGTCGACGTGAATTCGGAAGACGTGCTCTTGGTCTTAACGCCAACGAGCTCAATACGCGGCACGGTAGTAGATACCAAGTCCGGGCAAGAGTTCGCCGCGTATGAAATCGCATACTTGTCCACACCGCCGGGCGACGACGCGCATTGGCAGAACATCGTGTTCGATTCCGCGACCGATTGGCGGCAGTTCGAAGGCGGCGAGTTTGTCATCGAAGACGTCGCCAGCGCGCGCGAGGTCGCCGTCGCCGCACGCGCGCCGGGCGGCGC
>JBGTJY010000884.1:0-3624 GCA_041744855.1 Candidatus Hydrogenedentales bacterium | reverse complement strand
GCGCCGGAGCGTCCGCACTGGCGTCAGCCGGTGCGGCTGCATCGGCAGGCGCCGGCGTTTCGGCGGCGGCAACCGGGTTGCACTTCGCGCAGACTTCCAGTTTCGCCCAGGCTTCCTTGCAGCAATCGTGGGCGCAGACTTCGCCTTTCGCGAGCGCCTGCGTGCAGCAACTTTCCGCGGCGAAGAGCTTCGCGACTTCCTGCTTTTTCGCCGCATCGCTGTTGCACTTCGTGCAGACTTCGCCTTTGGCGACGGCCTCGGCGCAGCAGGGATGATCGCAGGCCTTGCCCTCGGCGTGCGCGGTCGCGCAGCAACTGCCTTCGGTGAAGAACAACGCAAGCACCGGTTTGGATTCGCTTGCTGTTTCCGTCGCGGCGGTCTCCGTCGTGGCCGGTTCCGTTGGCGCGGGCGTCAGATCGAGGCCGAGGTTGATCTCGACACCTGGCAATGCGGTTTTGAGTTTGTCCGCGCCTTCCTTCGTCACCTGCGTCTGCCACAAATACAGCTTCTTCAAATTCGGCAGCGCCGCCAGTTGTTCGATTCCGGAATCGGTGACTTGCGTGCCGTATAGATTCAGATATTCGAGATTCTGCAGGCCCTTCAGTTGCGCGAGACCCGCGTCGGTCACGGCCGTTTTCTCAAGATGCAGGCTCGTTAATTTGGGCAGCTTGGCGACTGCCGAAAGACCGTCATCCGTCACGCCCGTCTTCGCGAGGTTGAGCCACGTCACGTGATCGGCCAGGGGCGCGATCAACGCGACCTGTTCGTTCGTGACCGCGCTGCCGGCGAGTTGAAAGTCGATGCGCACGAGCGAGTTGTTCATCGCAAGCGGCATGGCGAGCGCGCCGAGTTCGCGGATCGGCGCGAGGGCCTCTTCCGGCGCGGGCTGCACACCTTGCGCCAGCGTCTCAATGAGATCGACGACCGGCGCGGGGCCTACCGGCGGCACCCAATCCCCGAACTTCGCGCCTTCCATGATCCACTTGCCAATGAGGTCCGTCTCGGCGCGCGACAATGGGTCATGCTCCTGCGGCATGAGGTCGTCGTGGCCCGTCGGCAGCGTGATGCGATGATAAATATCGCTTTCCTCAGGCTTGCCGGGGCTGACCAATTCGATTTCCGCGCCCCATTCGATATTGTCGAAGCGAAGGCCCTCTTTCTGTTTTTCCGGTCCGTGACACTCGACGCAGGTCCGTTCGAATATCGGCCAGACCTCCGTCGCGAAATTCACGTCCGCATATGCCGCGGGCAACGTACTCGCGGCCAGTAACGCCCAACATCCTGTCATGTACAACCGTTTCATGTTCCTATCCTTAAAGCCGGTTTTTCCCAAGTTAGGAGATTGTATTCGCATCGGCGGCATGGCTCAAACCAGCGAATTGCCCATCAGAAATGTACTCGAAGGCCAATATGAGTGAAAGGTTTGTCCCGGTCGGCGGGGCTTGGGTATTGTGCACTGGAATTGATACACGCGGAAGGGGTCGGTTTGGGAACGTTTCGGAATTCCATTAAGGACATCGTCGGCGGAGTCGAGCACGTGGTGCTCGGCAAGACCGAAGTGATCAAGATGGCGCTCTCGGCGATGTTAGGCGGGGGCCACGTTCTGCTCGAGGACGTGCCCGGCGTCGCGAAGACTGTGATGGTGCGTTCGCTGGCGATCGTGAGCGGATGCAGCTTCAACCGTATTCAGTGCACGCCGGACCTGCTACCGACGGACGTGACCGGAGTGTCCATCTACAACCAGAAGACGCAGGAGTTCGAGTTCCGCAAAGGCCCTATTTTCGCGCAGATAATCGTCGCCGACGAAATCAACCGCGCCACGCCGCGCACGCAATCGGCGTTACTCGAGGCGATGGCCGAGGGCCAGGTGTCCGTCGACGGACGGACCTACAAGCTCGAACAACCGTTCATCGTATTCGCGACGCAGAATCCCGTCGAGCACGAGGGCACATTCCCGCTGCCCGAGGCCCAGCTCGACCGGTTCATGTTGAAGTTGTCCGTCGGCTACCCAAACATCATTCAAGAGGCCGAACTCCTCGAGCGAACACGGCTTCGGCACCCTATCGACACGGTCCGCCCGATCGCGGACGCGGCCACGATATTGCAGATGCAGGCGTCGGTGCGGGAGATTTTCGTGCACGAGAAGGTGCGCGAGTATCTCCTGCGAATAGTAAGTAGAACCCGAGATTCCGCCCATTTGTCGTTGGGGGCGAGTCCCCGCGCCGCGATCGCGTTCTTTCGCGCGGCCCAATCGTATGCCGCGGTGCAGGGCCGCGGATACGTCATTCCGGACGACGTAAAGTTGCTCGCACATCCCGTCCTTGAGCACCGGTTGATACTAAATCCAGAAAGCCGCTTACGCCGCGTGACCCAGGAAGCGGTGCTCCGTGGTATAGTGAAGGAGGTTCCGGTCCCTGCCGGTACCATCAATTGGAAAACGGGTTAAAAGCTGCTGCAGTATAGAGGCAAGGGGAATGGGCGAGAGCACGTACCACGCCACTGGTGCGGGGTACGCGTCGTTCGCCTTCGTGCGAGTGTTCGAGTTTCTAAAACGTATGCTTGGTGTATTCAGAAAGCGGGCCATTGGGGGAGGCGCAGCGACAGCTGTCCTCGGCCGGGACGAGACGGATTTTCTAATCTCCGACGATGACGACAACCAACTCGAGCTGACGCACGTCGATCGCTACGAGATCATCAAACCCATCGGCACGGGCGGTATGGGTACGGTGTACAAGGCGATTGATCGCGAACGCGATTTGACGGTCGCGATCAAAGTGCTGGACCGCCGCTACGACCTCGAGAAGAAACGCCGCCGCCGCGACCACCTCGGCCGCGAAATCTTGATCGCGGCATCGCTCAGCCACGAGACCATCGTGCGCTATCACAAAGAAATCATAGAGCAGGAAGATCGTAACGGCCACGTGCGGCGTTGTCTGCTGATGGAATACGTCGACGGGTTCGACTTGCGCAAACACATCAAGGAACGCGACCTGCCGTTCCGCACGATGCTATTTGTGATGGAGCGTTTGTGCCAAGGTCTCGATTTCTTGCACCAACGCGGTATCGTCCACCGCGATATCAAACCCGGTAATTTCATGCTGACGCGCGATTTCAAGCACGTGAAGATTTTCGACTTCGGTCTTTCGAAATCGACGGCAACGTGGCGCACGCGGTTCATGCGCGAAGGCGGCGGCACGCGGGCCTACATGCCCCCGGAACAGCTAGCGAACAAGCATGCGCGGCTCGACGCGCGCTCCGACATCTTCTCGTTCGGCATTACGATGTATGAATTATTTACGGGCCGACACCCCTGCTCCGGAAAGGAAGCGAAAGAAATTCAGCGGCAAATCCTGAGCAGCAAATATCGGTTTATGCCGCCGTCCAAGTTAAATCCCGAAATCACTCCGGAATTGGACAAGATCTTGCTTAAGGCTTTGAGGCGGAAACCCCGCACACGGTATCAATCCGTTACGGAAATGCTGATGGATTTGAGCCGGGCCGGCTTTTCGCGTATTTGACATCCCCCTAAATCCCCCTTCAAAGGGGGACTGTAGTCGCGGGAAAAGTCCCCCTTTGAAGGGGGGTAATTAAGTCTCGTAAAAAGTCCCCCTTTGAAGGGGGATT
>JBGTJY010000883.1:0-1862 GCA_041744855.1 Candidatus Hydrogenedentales bacterium | reverse complement strand
TCGGACTCAAGACGCGTCCATTCGCCACCGTGCCGTCCGCCGCGACATCGAATGCCCGCACGTGCCCGGCCTGCGTGTCGGCGACATATAAGACTTTCTCGTCCGGGCTCAACCCAATTCCGTTCGGCCGATCGAAATCCCCCGCAAGCAGCCGTACGTCGCCCTCGCCCGGCTTCACGGCGAAAACCCCGTGGAAATCGAGCTCCTTCGGCCGATCGCCCAGGCCATACGGAGGATCGGTAAAGAAGATCGTCCCATCCGACCGTACCACCGCGTCATTCGGGCTGTTCAGTTTTTTGCCTTCGAATTGGTCCGCAATGACGCTAATCGCCCCGTCCTTTTCCGTCCGCGAGACGCGCCGATTGCCGTGTTCGCACGCAATCAGCCGGCCTTCGCGATCGAGCACGAGGCCGTTGGAGTTACCGCTCGGTTTGCGGAGTACCGACTTGTCCGCAAAGAAAATCGTGTCCGCCGGAATATCGCTAAACGCCAGTCGGCCATCCGGCAACCACACCGGCCCTTCGGTGAATTGAAAGCCCTCGGCGACAACTTGCACTTCGCCTGCGACCAAGTCGCTCGCCGCGAATATCGACATCGCTGCCGCGCAGAGGATTGCCATCGCGGTCGCTCCTTCCCGTTCCAAATCCGACGAAGTGTGTCACGATTCCCCGCGCGTTGCAACCGTCCGCGCCGATGGCGCATCATGCGCGAGCCGATGGGGTTCCATCCCATCGCGCGGGGGCAGACCGTTAGGAATATCGCGGTTCACGCACGCAAGCGCTGGGGGGCGCGCATTCCTTGAGCACTTTCCTGGTCACCGGGGGCGCGGGCTTTATCGGCTCGCATTTGACCGAGGCGATCGTGAACGCGGGCCATCGCGCCGTCGTGCTCGATGACTTCTCGACCGGCCGGCGCGAAAACATCCACCATCTGCTCCCGATCATCCGCCTGATCGAAGGTTCGATCACCGACCTCGCCACGTGTCGGCGCGCCGTGCAGGGCGTCGATTTCGTCCTCCACCAAGGCGCGCTGCCTTCCGTGCCGCGTTCGATTAAAGACCCCATCCGCAGCCACACGGTGAACGCCACCGGCACGCTCAACATGCTCACCGCCGCGCGGGACGAGGGCGTGCGCCGCTTCGTCTATGCGGGCTCGTCGTCCGTCTATGGCGACACGCCGGCGTTGCCAAAATTCGAGTCCATGCCGCCGAGCCCGCGCTCGCCCTACGCCATCGCGAAGTACGCGGGCGAATCCTACTGCCGCACATTTTTCGAGTTGTACGGACTCGAAACGGTCGTCTTGCGCTACTTCAACGTTTTCGGACCGCGGCAGGACCCCGATTCGGATTATGCGGCCGTGATTCCGAAATTCATCGCGCGGTTTCTCAACGACACGTCGCCCGTGATATTCGGCGACGGCACGCAGTCGCGCGATTTCACGTACGTCGAAAATGTCGTGCGCGCGAATCTCTTGGCATGCGCGGCGAGTTCCGCTGCAGCCGGACAGGTGTTCAACTGCGCGTGCGGCGAACGCGTCACCTTAACTGCCCTCGCGAACGAACTCCGCTCGCTCACGGGTTCGACGTGTGCGCCGACTTACGGCCCGCCCCGGCCCGGGGAAGTCGCGCATTCGCTCGCGTCGCTCGATCGCGCCCGCGAGTATCTGGGCTACGAACCCGGCGTCAATCTGCGAGAAGGCCTCGCGAAGACCGTGTCGTGGTATCGCGACGAATTCGAATCCGCGTCCGAGGCAGTCGAGGCCCAGCGCCGAACTGCCTGACGCGATACACGCGTTGATTGGTACCGCTGCTTTTCAAGCGGCGCGTAGGGCACATCGTCGGCACTTGCGAAACGCGCCGCTTG
>JBGTJY010000882.1:0-16125 GCA_041744855.1 Candidatus Hydrogenedentales bacterium | reverse complement strand
CGCAGTTCATCTGTGTCAATCTGTGGCCATCTGTGGAAAGATCATTCAACCCATTTCGCCACAGGCGGCGCAGCATACTCCCCAAACCGTTCCGCAACTCCCGCCTCGGCAACATCCCCCGAATGCACATACAGTCGATAGTTGAACGTCACCGATTCGCCCGCCTTCAGCGTGAAATCCCCGTTCTCCTTCCCGCCTGTGAAATCGTTGTAGCCGAAACAATTCGCGCCCAGCAGACCATAGGAGCGCACGTGCCACGACGTCGGATGACGCATATTCCCTGGGTGATCGAACACCGTAATGCCGCGCTTCCCAATGCCCTCCACCGTCCCCGAATAGTCGCACCACGCCGCTGGCTTGCCCCATGTCGCCGCCTCGCCCACGCCCCCTGTGGCCGTCGTGATGACACCCGTGCCGCCCTGCTCCCGTAACGCATCCGACATCCGCAGGCTCACGAGACCGCCTTCCTTCGTGTCGGCGAATTTCGCGTCGCCATATTCCGCGGTGAAAGTCACGGACACATCCATCAACCGCGCCGCGGCCGGCGAATTGTAGAAGCGATATTCGCGCGTCTCGCGCACGACGTTCTTGTGCTCCTTGTCCTGCCAGACGTTCTTCGCGAGAATCCACCCAAACGCCGCGCCACTACCGTAAGTCACCTCCTCCGTCGTCTGGAATCCGGAATTGCCGCCCGTCGTCCAGCAATCCGCGCCGTTCACATTTCCGTACGCAGTCCACAACGACACATGGTGCGGATGGTCCTTCGTCTTGTCCGCCTCGCCCATCGGGAAATCGCGCGTGATGCCCACGCCGCCCTCGGCGTTCACCGGCCACAAAAACGGCTTCTTCAGATCGGGACCGTAGTGATACCCCGTGAACAACTCGCCGTTCACCTTCACATCCAGCGTCGCCTCGCCACGCGGCGTGATTGCAACGCTATCCGGCGCCGCCCCGCCCAGCGTCAACCGCTTCGTCTCATTCGCCCCGAGCGCGTCCAGAACGACGACCAATCGTCCGTCGCGAACAGTCGCCGCATACGTTTTGCCCGCGTCGTCGTTCACCGCGACATTCCCATCCTGAACCCCCGCGGGCGCCTCGAGGCTGATCGGGACCCCGCTGATCGCGAGGGGACCGCCGGAGATTTCAAGCGTCGCCCCGAACGCGGGACTCACGAAAACGAAGGCGGCGACAATCATCGAAGCAGAAACGGATCGCATGGGTAGTCCTTTCCGTTGAATTCAAAAACCCAATCTACCAAACAAGCGCGATTGAGGCAATAACCAGCCGCGCAAAAATCCGAACTCGTCAAACAAGCAAATCCTTGTGGTGCGGGCTTCCAGCCCGCAGTCCCCTCCCAGCAATCGAACGCGCCGAACCTCGCGTCATCGCACTGATCGCCGCGAATCGGCGAAGCACAACGAGCTGCACGGTCCCATAATTCCCCGTGCTCCCCGTGCGCCCCGTGGTTTGCTCGCGTCCGCGTTCGTCCGCCCGCCCCGCCAATCAGTTGCACTCCGCCTCAAGCGGTCCAGCAAGCTCCTTCAAGAAAAACAGCCGCCCCGGCAGCGTCGGCATGAAGGTGCTCGGAATCCACGGCGTTGGTTTATGGTGCAGGGTCATCCACAGCGACATCCCCTGCCACATCATCCCGCGCCCAAGCGCGCCGTCACAGCCGCCGATGATGCCGTCCGACTGCAAGAACAAGCCCGGCCCGACCGTATTCGCACGCGTCGACACGAGCGTGGTCCGGCTCTTGAAACTTGTAATCGCGTTCTGCTCGATCGTCATCGGATGGAGCTGCGCCGCCAGACGATACTCCGCCGCCTTCCACGCATCGACCGAGTCATACTCCGCCGCAAAGTGAGGCTCCCAAAACGCAATGTGACACGCCCGCCCTACGCCGAATACCGTGACGAGCCGCGCGCCCTTCTGCTTAAGCCCACGAATACGTTCGCCGAATCGCGGCAGTTCCTTTTTCGTTGCATAATGCCGCTGGGTCTTTGGCACCGTCCGATCCCCGAGCGGACCATAGAACGCCTGCTCCATCGCATTCTGAAACGCGCCCGGATCCTTCGCCGGCAACGTGTCGCCCTTCGCGTCACTCCACTCGTCCATATTGAAACCATGCACATGCCTGCAATCGACGTCCCATTCTGAAAGAAAGTAGACGGCCCAACGATACATCCCCATCGGGCCGACCGGCAGGATGAACACGATGTCGTGTCCAGCCGATTTCGCATCCGCGATCTCCTGCGCAATCGCGTGCCCCATCATCACGTCAAAATCTTCGAGCGTGTTACACGCGACCGGCACAAATCCCTTGTGCCACCACCGCTCCCGCTTCGTAATCGTCTCCGGCGCTCGCGAACAACACGCGTTAATCGCCGCAAGGTCCCAACCCTTCGGAAAATAATCCTCGAGTAACGAACCTTTCAGCGTTGTCATCAGATTGATAGCCATCACGTGATTCCCAGTTTCAAGGTTTATCTACCCAAACGTTCTTCCGGCTTGGCTCGATACATAGAGATTTTCCAGTGGTATTTCCGGATGAGACCGTGCGCACGCAGTTTTGGCAAGAAACATCAACGGAGAAACATCTCCACCACTAAATCCGCTCCCCCAAACTCCGCTTCCACTCCGCCGACAACTCCGGCAACTCCACTGCCCTCCGAATCGTCTCCAACCCCACATCATCCCCAAACATCACGTCATACAGCTCCCGAATCGTCATCGACTCGCGCGCCTCATGCGTCCGCACGATCTCATCCCCAGTATCGAGAATCCCCTCTTCGATCACGCGAAAATAAAACCCGCTCCGACGGCTCTTTAGAAATCGCTTCGGAAACTCCGCATCTTTCATGCGAATCGCGAGGTTCCGGCAAGGCACGCGCGGCTGCGACACTTCCAACTCCACGGTCCCGATCCGAAACCGATCGCCGACCCGCACCGCGTCTTCGAGCATCCCTTCAACGCTGAGGTTCTCGCCAAACTGTCCCAGCGTCAAATCGTCGCGCTGCAACTCCGCGGCCCACACCGCGTAATGCTCGATCGGATACGCGTACACCGCCTTGTTCACGCCGCCATGCACGGACAAATCCGCCTGCCGATCGCCCTCGATGTTCAATCGGTCGACCCGCCGTGGCCCAGTCACAGGCGCCTTGAAAATCGAAGTGCTCACGGTCGAGCCGTTGTACATCACCAAACGCGGCCGGCCGACATTCACAGAAACAACGCGCACCAAACCTCCGCCACCAAACTCCGCATTTACGCGAGCGCTAAAAGTCCCCCTTTCGAAGGGGGATTTAGGGGGATGTCGTCATGAGCCGGGACCCCAACGATTCATCGCATCAAAGGCGTCAACTCAAACGCATCGTTCACGTCCGCCCCCTCATGAAACCGCACATACCCCCGCACCCGCACCGTCTCCCCCGGCGCGCAATCCGGCAACACGGGGTCCGCATGAATACACGGACACTCCGCATTCCCCCACGACCGTCCGCATTCCTCGAAACCCACCACAACCCACCGGTTCTTTTTCGCGTTCGGCGCAGCGGCGAACGGCTCCTCAAAAATTTTCCCCTCGTTGGATTGCGCCTCGAACCCGCGCAACGCGCCCAGCATCACGCATACCTGCGTGCGCAGTCCGGTCAACGGAGCATCGGTTCCATTCCGCAACCACAACTCCAGGTCCGCGCCGTTAGCGACTGCTCTGGCTTCCGATCCGAACGCAATACCATTGGGCAACCTCCGTTCCATCGTCACGCGAAGCCCACTGTCATGGCGCTCCCAGTCCACATTTTCAATCACGACATTCTGTTCGTCCCAGATTGTTGGAATGTGCGTATGCGCAAGAAACGTCAAACCCAAATTACTGAAGATCGCCTCCGGCAAATCGACCACTGCATATCCGCCGCCTGCCCACGGTGCGAAGACGCTGGCCTTCGTCCCGCGCTGTGGAGCGATAGCGCCCTCGATGAATCCGGTCCGTGGGGTGCCGTCCTCCAGGATATGGTTCGACCGACGAACTCGTGATGATCCCCGATGTCGTCGCGAATCGCTGTTGAACGTCTTGCGAGGAAACGCCCGCTACTTTTGCCGCCTCATCGAGAGTAAATTGATGACGCCCGATCATGTTCAGAATCCAATACTCGAGATCGGCGCGCGTCGCGACCACTTCCGGTGCGAATTGCATGCCACCGTCCGAAAGATTTCGATGCCTCCCACCAACCGTCGCATCATCCACTTGTGTTTCGGGCACGAACGGAGCAACGTCCCGCAACGCAATCACGCGAAACCCCTCGTCCTTCAGGTACTGCATGTACTCCGCGAAACGCTCCGGCGACGTATGCACCCACGGATGCGCGACGTCCGGCACGCCATGAAACTGCAACACGACGATGCGGCCTTCGACCGCTTGCTCGACCACTTGCTTGAAATGATCGAGCGTCCACTCGGGATACGCATCGCCAGTCGATGGAATCAGCAAGCGATCGTGTTTGGTTGGATCGAACGCAGGCCCCACACGGATCTCGCCGTAGGCTATCTCCGGCTGCATCCCGCGCCGTGCGAAGCGGTATCCCGCGGCGTCGAGCACCTCCCGCGCTTCGGGACCAAACGCGTTGCCCGGCCACGCGAAGCTGACGGGTTTCGGGACATTGACTCGCGCGAGTTCATACTCGACAAGCGCCAACTCGCCTGCGAGGCGCGCCGCGGCCGCGGGTTGATTCAGACCGAGATGCGTCCAGGTGTGGTTGCCGATCTCGAAGCCCATCTCGTGCAACTCGCCGACGTCCTGCCACGACATGAAATTCTCGACATCGTTCATCCACAGATGCGTCACGAAAAAGGTAGCGCCAAAGCCCAACTCCTCCAACAACGGCGCAACGTAGGTGCGATGAGACTTGACCGCGTCGTCGAACGTGAGAACGACGGTTTTCGCGGGCGGCGTCTCGGCGACCGCCCCGAATGTATACGAGAGCGCGAGTATGACTAGAAAACTCGTTCCCCACAGCAGCCTCGTTCCCGAATTTCTATTCGGGAACGCACTTGCACAGGAAGCTTTGCTTCGAGTCCGGCTCGTAGTGTGGGAGCGCATTCGATCTCGGCTATTCGCAGGGCCTCGTATCGCCCTGCTGAAATTCATCGAACGCTTGATTCGCGAGCCGGGCGAGTTCGTCCTGGCTGGCGGCGAAAGAGCCATCCCACTTGCGCTCGCACTCAATTTCCGCCAGGATGAGCTCCGCGATCAGATCTTGCATTTCTTCTGGAAGTTCGGATAACCGGGACAAGGCTTCTTCTAAGTGCTTCGTCATGAGAGTTGTCCTCCACATGATATGACCATTTCAAAACCTGAAGTCACGCATATCTCCATGCACCGAGTCTGGCTGCTGCTCGACGAGCAAGAATTCTTTTTGCCGTTTGACGAGTTTCCCTGGTTTCAGGACGCGACGGTCAAGACGATTCACAACGTCGAACGTCCAATGCCGCAACATCTTTTCTGGTCAGACTTGGATATCGATCTTCATGTCGATTCGCTTCGCAATCCGGAAGACTATCCCTTAATTTGGTCAGCGGGCTAATTCGTCACTACACATCACGTCAACACCGTCATGTGCTCACGTTCGAACGCGACGATCTCGCTATCGCGTCCGCCCTTGATCTTATCCGACCAGGCGTAGTCCGACAACAGCGCGCGGCCCACGGCGACGAGATCGAACTCCTCGCGTTCGAGGCGCTCGATTAGGTTCTCCAATCCTGCAGGCTTCGCATCTTTGCCTGCGTAGCTGCGCAGGAAATCGGAGTCGAGTCCGACGCTGCCGACCGTGATCGTGGGCTTGCCGGTTAGTTTCTTGGTCCAACCTGCGAGGTTTAAGTCGGAGCCTTCGAATTCCGAGTCCCAATATCGGCGCGTGCTCGCGTGAAATACATCGACGCCTGCCTCGGACAGCGGCGTCAGAAATGCTTCGAGGTCTTGGGGCGCAGGGGCCATTTTGTGTTGGTAGTCGCCCTGTTTCCATTGCGAATAGCGGAAACAGATTGGAAACTCGGGACCAACCGCGCGCCGAATCGCCTGGATGATTTCGACGGCGAATCGCGTGCGTTGCGGCAGAGTGCCCCCGTATTGATCGCTGCGCTGGTTCGTCGCCTCCCAGAAGAATTGATCGATGATGTAACTGTGCGCGCCGTGAATTTCGAGGCCGTCGAAGCCGAGGTCGAGCGCGTGCTTCGCGGAGCGCGCAAACGCCGCGATCGTATCGTCGATATCGCGCTGCGTCATCGCGTGCGGCACTTCGCCTTTGCCGGCGAACGACGGGTGCATGATCGCCGAGGGTCCCCACGGCGGCATCGACGGGTCGGGTTCCATGCCGGATTTGCGAATGCTGCCGACGTGCCACAATTGCGGAATGATGCATCCGCCCGCGGCGTGCACCGCGTCGGCGATGCGTTTCCAGCCCGCGAGCGCCTCTTCGCCGTAAAACGCGGGCACATCGGGATAACCGGTCGCCGCGGGATGATCCGGCGGCGTGCCTTCCGTGATGATGAGTCCGACGCCGCCTTCCGCGCGGCGGCGGTAATAGGCGACCACGTCGTCGCCCGGGACCATGCCCGGCGATTTGCTGCGCGTCATCGGCGCCATCACGATCCGATTCGACAGCGTCACTTTCCCGAATCGGAATGGACGAAACAAGGCGTCAGTTTTTGTCACAGGAGTCGATTGATCCACGCGTAGTCCTTTCAAACATCAGTGGCACCCCCAAGCGGAGGCTCGAGGGTGCCACGGTAATGAATCCGTCATTCTGAGCGCCAGCGAAGAATCTCGCTCGCGCGATCCAACGGTTTTTTCTTCCAATAAAGATTCTTCACTGGCGCTCAGAATGACCCGCCGGGTTATGCTATATCTGTTAGAACAACGCGACGAAATTGGACCAAACGCGCGTGACCGGGAATGTCCCCGGATACTTCACGAAGTCGACGTGGCCATCGAGGTACAACACGTTCGATCCGCCCGGCACGTGATTGTAGTTGGCCACCGCGATGCTCACGGTGTCGGACATCACGGTGACGTTCGTCTGTCCTTCGATACTCGCGCCGGCATTGTTGATGTCTGTGATGAGATAGCGCTCGACCCCTTCGCGCAGACGATACATCGGGTCCATACCCGCCGATTCGACGTCGCTGTCGTAGGTGTTGAGCTCGTTGGCGACCTCGAAGACACGCGACAGCAGGCCGGCTACGAACGCGGGATTCAGATACGTTGCAACGAGATTCGCTTGGGTGATATTCGGATCGTTCGGGTCGACGCCGGCGGCCAAGTAGTCGCGGCCCGGCCGGTCGGTGAGCATCCATCCGAAGTAGATGTACGATTCTGGCGTGAACGCGCAGGCATCCCACTGCGCCTCTCCGATCGCCAGCAAATCCTGGTTGTACCAAAGCCCGCTGCTGGTGTTGACCGCGCGCTCCTGCTCGACGTCCGATGGGCAAACCATCGTGTTCGGGTCCGGCAAATATTCGGGAAACATCACGCGGCCTTCAAACGTGAACGCCACGGCACCCTGCCCGCCCGTGCCCGGCGACGGCTCGAACGGATTGGGATAGAAGCACGGGCCGCCGTTTGTGCTCATGTAGTTCGAGTAGTCCGTTGGCAGGCCGATATCGAGCGGGTTCAGATCACGCGCTTCCCACGCGACGCGATTGGCCATCGACGGGTACTTCTCGCCTTTGGATTCATTCGCGTACATCTTCAGCGAAAGACCCATTTGCTTGAGGTTGTTCGCGCAGCTTGCCCTGCGCGCGGCTTCCCGCGCGCGTGCGAGCGCCGGCAACAAGATGGCCGCCAGGATGCCGATGATCGCGATGACCACCAGCAGTTCGATCAGAGTGAAACCGCGTGCTCCCCGCATAAACATGATTCCTTCCTTCGATAATGACGACTTGCGCCAAGTACGAACCTACTAATTGTCTCTACCCAAACCCGTCCCCAACCCGAGATTGCCACGGCCGCGCGCAATGCTTTAAGGCGCGCGGCCTCGCAATGACGGGTATCGTTGGAGACTTTAGCTTTCTGTATCCGGACTACAGCTCGATCCAGGTCGTGGTGTGGCAGGCCTCGATGTCTTCTTTGTTGCGGAATGCAATCGCCGCGGTCGGGCATGCCGCCACGCATTCGTCGGCGGACCTCGTCAGCGCCTCGTCGAAGCTGTGATCGAACGGGACCTGAATTTCCATCTGAAACCCGCGATTGATGAATGCCAGACCGATGTCTTCACCGTGCTTCTCGGCGATGGCCACGCATAATCCGCAGCGGATGCATTTGCCCGGTTCGAACAGAATATTGCCGCGCCCAAGAATGCGGAAATCCTGCATCTCGACGTTTGCGAACTTTTTCTTCTCCGCGCCGTAGTCCGACGCCCACTTGCGCAGCCCGCAGGAGACTCGTTTGCGGCAATCGCAACGCAGGCAACGGCCGGCTTCGGTGCGCGCGTCGGCGAGCGGCAATTCGCCGCCGATCACCGGTACCGACAACGATTCCCGATTCTCGTTGTGCTCGCGCATGTTTTCCATTTCATCGCGATTCATCTTGCCGATCTTGCATTCGAACAATTCTTTTTCCGGGCCGGTATCGATGCTCTTCAGATACTTGTCGACCCATACCGCGGTGGTTTTGCCGTTACCCACCGCGCGCACGTTCAGCTTGTGTTCTTTCGCTTCGAAAATCTTGCCGCCGGGTTTCGCGACACCGTTGCAGGCCACGATTACGGCGTCGAATTCATCGACAATCGCGTGTAGATCGCCATTGCCGTTGATCGTCGTTTCGTATTTGAAGTCGACGCCCAGCCGATGAATGTTTTCGATTTCGGCATCGAGCACGTCTTTCGGCAATTCTTCTTCGGTCAGCTTGCGGACTTTTCCGCCGGCCTTCGCCTCTTTCTCGTAGATGGTGACGCGGTGTCCCGCCTTGCGCAGTACCCACGCCGCGGACATACCGGTCATGCCGCCGCCGACGATCGCGACCTTTTGTCCCGAGTCCGGCGGGCACTCGAGCAGTTCGGGATTTTCGACGCGTGCGCGTGCCGAAACTTCGCGGTGCAACTGTTTGATCTGCATTGTCTCGTCATACGACTTGCGGCGGCACGGGTTCTCGCAGGGCGCGGGACACACATAGCCGAGCGTGCCGGGGAACACAAGACCGTTCGTCACAGTGTAAGCCGCGTTATCGAGATCGCCTTCGTAAATTTGCCGCATCATCACGGGGATATTCATCGACGCAGGGCAGGTGTGACTGCACGGCGCTTCACAATCGCCCACGTGTTCGCTGATGATCAGCTCGAGCACGTCGTGCCGCGCCTGGCACACGTCGCCGCTGTCCGTCTCGACGTTCATGCCCTCCTGCGCGACGGTCGAGCACGACGGCACGAGCTGGCCCGTCTTCGTGTTGCGCATGACGCACAACATGCACGAGTTCATCGGCCGCACGCCTTCCCAGTAGCACAGCGTGGGCACTTCGATGCCGATGTCGCGCGCGGCGTTCAGCAGGGTTGTCCCTTGCTCGACGCTTACTTCGCGGTTGTTAATTGTGATGGTTGGCAAGTTTTTTCCTCAGCAATCTTGTATTCCTCATTGCCGACAATTTTCCCGTCGTACCTGGCCCAATCCTCGTCGCACTTGGCCCGTTGGTCTTTCGTGCGCGACCCCGCATGAATCGCATCGACGGGGCAAACGACGAGACACGCATCGCAGCGCGTGCAGGTGTCGTGATTTATGTAGTGCATTTTTTAGGGTTCAGTGTCGAGGCAATCGACCGGGCACACCTGGTGACACAGCGTGCAGCCGATGCAATTGTCTTCGACCCAATAATCGATCAGTTTCTTGCACTTGCCCGCGGGACAGCGCCCGGCCACGTGCGCTTCGAACTCCTCGCGGAAATACTTGAGCGCGGTCAACACGGGATTCGGCGCGGTCTTGCCGAGCCCGCAGAGGCTTTGGTTCTTGATCACTTGCCCGAGCTCATCGAGCAACTCGAGATCGCTCGCTTTTCCCTTGCCTTCGGTCAGGCGCGTGAGCATTTCTTTCATGCGCATGGTGCCGATGCGGCAGGGCGAACATTTGCCGCAGGACTCGTCCTGCGTGAATGACAGGAAGTAGCGGCACATCTCGACGATACAGTCGGAATCGTCGATGACGATCAATCCGCCGGAACCCATCATCGCGCCGGCTTCGGTGAGCGCTTCGTAGTCGACCGGCGTCTCGCCCATCGACGCGGGGATGCATCCGCCGGACGGGCCGCCGACGAGGATCGCTTTGAATTGGCGGCCCTTCTCGATGCCGCCGCCGATCTTGTACACGATATCGTTGATCGTGATGCCCATCGGCACTTCGATCAGCCCGCCGTGGCGAATCTTGCCCGCCAACGAGAACACCTTCGTGCCCTTGCTGCGCGCGGTGCCGAGCGCGGCGAATTTGTCCGCGCCGTTGCGGACGATCCACGGGATCATCGAAAGCGTTTCGGTGTTGTTGATGAGCGTCGGGCATCCCCAGAGGCCGCTCTGCGCGGGATACGGCGGGCGAATCGTCGGCATACCGCGTTTGCCTTCGATCGACGCGATCAACGCGGTCTCTTCGCCGCAGACGAACGCGCCCGCGCCCTCCTTCACGTGGAGGTGCAGCGAGTGGCCCGTGCCCATGATGTTATCGCCGAGCAGACCCTTGGCCTCGCAGTCTTTGATCGATTGCCGCACTTGCGCGGTCGCGCGGGGATATTCGGCGCGAATGTACAGGTAGCCTTCGTCGGCGCCGACGGCAAGCGAAGCGACGATCATGCCCTCGATCACGCGGTACGAATACGACTCGAGGATCATGCGATCCATGAACGCGCCCGGATCGCCTTCGTCGCCGTTGCAGATGATGTATTTCTTTTGGCCCGGCGCATCGTGCACGAATTGAAGTTTGCGGCCCGTTGGGAATCCCGCGCCGCCGCGCCCGCGCAAACCGCTCGCGCTGATTTCGTCGATAATTTGCTTCGTCGTCCAGGCTGCGCTGGCGTCCGGCGGAACGGCCGTGCCGCCACCGTTCAGCAGGGCCTTCGCGCGGCCTTTCACTTTGCCGAATAGAATTTTCTCGACAGCTTCGAATCCGCCCCGGCGCACGTATTCGGATAGACTCGCCGAATCCAATTCGCCGCGATACTCGGTCGCAATGTGGACTTGCCCACCGAGGAACGACGAGACGTTTTCGCTGTTGGCCGGCGCGGTGTAACGTTGCACGACTTCTTCGGTTTCGATGCCCCCGTAGAGCTTTTCGGTCCAACGCAGGACGGACGAGCGCAGGAAGGTCAGCGGGTTCTTGGGTTTGAAATGCCGCGCGATGATCTCCGAGACGTCTTCTTCATTGACCTTCACGTAGAGCGAAGGCTTTTTGTTCGGCTCGATGATTTCGATGACGGGCACTTGATGGCACATGTGCACGCAGCTTACGTGCTTGATCGGGATGTTGGATTCGAGTTCGGCGAGCGCGCGATCGACGGCGGCTTCTATTCGGTCGGTTCCGCCGGCGACGCAGCACGAGTCGATGCCGATCCGAATCTCCGTGCCGTTTTCCTTGACTGCGCGTTTGTGCTCACCGTTCGATCTTGAGCCTTCGGCGAGACGCTTCTCGAAATCCTGCAGAATGCTGGGCACGGAATCGGGGCCGGCATGCGCGTAGGTGACGCCGTCGATTTGCATCGCGGGCGCAAGCGAACAGCAACCGATACAGGCCACTTTGCGAATCGTGTAGTTGCCGTCGGGATCGGTGTCGCAGCCTTTCGCCATGCCGAGTTCGTCGCTCATCGCTTCGTGAACGTCTTCGGCGCCCTTGACGTGACAGGCGGTGCCGTCGCACAAGCTCACGACGTGTTTGCCGACTGGGTCGCGTCGGAATTGCGAGTAGAAGGTCGCGACGCCCTCGATGGTCGCCGGGGTGATCGCGGTTTTAGTGCAGACGTACTCGAGCGCGGTCGTCGGCAGGTAGCGATACTTGCCCTGGATCGCTTGCAGAATCGGACTGACGGCCTCGGGACCGCGGCCGCATTGCTCGACGATCTGGTCGATATCCGCCAGGTCGACGTCGGCTGCGATCACCGCCCTTGCCACCGGGGCCCGCTCGGGGGGCGCCGTTATTTCAGGAAGTAGCATGCTCAATGCAGTACAAATGCTCCGGAGTGCGAATGTAGATTCGGCCGTCCATGAATGCCGGCGTCGCGAAGGTTTCTTCGCCCATCGCAATCGTGGCGATGACTTCGGCCGTGGCGGCGGCGCGCATGATGTGCATGTTGCCGCCCATGTCGAGGACGTAAATGCGGTCGCCGACGATGATGGGCGAGGAATAGAATCCGTCGTTTACTTCGTGAACCCAATGCTCCTCGCCGGTCTTCGCGTTGAGGCAGACGAGCTCGCCAACGGAGGTCGCGAAATAGAATCGTTCGCCGTCGCCGACGGGGCTCGCAACCTCGGGCAGATACTCGTCGTATTCCCACAACATTTTCGGCGTGACTGCGCCCTCGCCTTCACCGGCCGCCAATTCGATAGCGGTCGCGACGGCGAATTCGTTGGCCACGAATACCAGGCCGTTGCTATAGGCGGGGGACGGCGCGACTTCGCCGCTGAGGCAATCCTGAGTCCATAGGAGCTTGCCCGTGTCGGGCGCGTAGGCGTCGACCGACGTTTCGGAACAGAGCATCAACTGCGGACCGAAAGTCGTCTGGGCTACGATGGGCGAGGCCCACGAGATGGAATGGCGCGGGGTGGACCAAACTTCTTTGCCGGTGCCGGCTTCGACGGCCATGACCTTCTGCGCGCTGTTGTGGTCGATCTGCACGTAGAGCAAGTTGCCGTACGCGACAAGCGACGACGAGTGGCCGTAGTGGTTGTCCGGCAAACCGACGTTGTAGCCCCAACGCGGATTGCCGTCGGAATCCAACGCGGCCAGATCGCCGTTGGCGAAAATTGCGAAGACGAGATTTCCGTGGGCGGCCATGGTCGGCGCGGCGTGGCCCGTTTCTTCCGATACGGCGGGCGACTCGGGAGTATTGGGGAATCTGTCGAGCGTCTTTTTCCAGATTTCCGCCCCCGTCTCCGCGTCGTAGCAATACACATCGCGCTTTTGATCGTCCGCGGCGGACATGAAAATTTTGTTGTCCCAAACTACGGGCGAATTCGACGCGGCCGCGGAGAGCGTCGTTTTCCATTTCACGCCGGCGCCGGCTTCGACGTCCCAGCTCGTCGGGGCAGTGGTGTAGAAGGCGACGCCGTTTGACCCGGGGCCGCGGAACGAGGGCCAGTTTTTCTGCATCGTCTCCCAATCGGGTGCGACGAATGCCGCGGCAGGGACCGCGCCGTCCTCCGTGGCCGCGGCTACCAGGGGCGTGGTTTCGCCGGAGACCTGGCGTGCGAGCAGGCTTTGGGTCATCACGGTCGAAAGCAGGCCGACGGCCAAGATACCGACGCCGCCCCAGGTGATGAGTTGGCGCGATTTGGCGAATGCGAGGAATTCTCTTTCGTGGGTCGGCATGTCGGCGAGGCGCGGTTTTTCGCGTTTCCAACGGAGCATGTATTTGAACGAAATGAGGAACGTACACGTACCGACGAGCAAGAGCATGCCGCCGATGCGAAGATGATTTTGACTCGTGAAGAAGGCCTTGCGCGTGAGGAGATCGAGCGTTTGGATTCGTTGCGCCAGGGCTTCGTCCTTCGTGGGCGTCGCGGCGTACTCCTGGCGCATGGTCACCAGGAGTTTGTGATTGACGGGATCGGCGCGGCGAATTTGCAGGTAGTTGACGGCAAGCAGCGAGAATACGATCAGCGAGAAGAGTCCCGCGACGACGGTTATCGCGGTGGCTAAGCGATATAAAAACTCGTCGTTATCGAACTCCCGTTTCTCTAGCATTACGCCGCCTTGGGCTCTGCTTCAACGGGGCAATACGGATAGCAGCGGCCGCAGCTAAAGCAGGTTTCTTTGTGCGGGGTGTAAACGTCGCGCTTGGGAACGGTGGACATGCCGATCAGCTTCAGCGCGATGATGAGAGCGATGAATCCGCCGAGCCACGCGCCGCCGATTTTGAATTTGTCGCGGATGGAGTTTGCTTCGGCGTGCAACTGTTCGGTCGTGCGGTCGAGCACGCGGAACGTTTCGGTTTCGAGAATCTGCGTTTGATACACGCCGATCGATTCGCCGGCGATGCGTTCGCTGAGTTTCACGTCCGGGTGCAGGCGCGACAAGGGCTCGTGCATCATGTATCCGGCGACCGCGCCGATCGCGATAATAAACGGGGATGCGAATACGTACCCGCGGACGCGGCGTTTGCCGATTTCGGGATTCTCGACGAGATGCGCGGGGGTCGGCATGTCGATGGCGTTGTAGGGGCAGGAATCTTCGCAGAGACGGCACTTGACGCAAGGCGACGGCGGGATGTCGAGGTGCCACTTCGAAAAGCGCGACATCCATCCGAGCAGCACGCCGTAGGGACACATGAAACGGCAGTAGGGGCGCGCGACGAAAATGCCGAGCGTGAGGATGGCGGCGCCGGCAAGCAGCATGCCCCAGCTATGGCCCATGCGCCAGATGCCGACGAAGGGGTCGTAGCGGCAGATGAGGAAACCCGCGCCGGTGGCGACGCCGAGCACGGCGAGACCAAGGTAGAGGTACTTGCCCATGCTGAGGACGCGCTCGATGGCGGGCGAAATGCGGATGGGCGCGATGGCGACGAGCTCTTGCATGGCGCCGAGCGGGCAGACCGACGCGCAAAACACGCGGCCGAAAAAGAGCGAAAACAGGAGCGGCATCACGAAGAAGGAGAGCACGGCGATAGAAACGCCGACATCCGGGAGGAAGACGGCGGCCATGACGTTTTGCGTCGAACCGACGGGACAGATGCAGCCCGTGCGGTAGAAGCCGAAATAGCCGACGGCGAAGATGCTCATGAAGAAGAGTCCGCGGCGCGAGCGGGCGCGAAACACCAACCAGGTCGTGATTGAAAGCGCGGCGAAGAGGACGATGACGTCCCCCCAGGCATTGCGCGACGGCGCGTCGGGCGTGTCGGGATCGAGGTCGGGGAGCACGTGGCCGGTTTGGAAGTCCGGTGGCGGAAAACGCATTTCCGCGGCGTGACCGATTGCCGCGGGAAGCAGCGCCAGCGCGATTGTCAGTAAGAAGAATCGTTTCATGTGGCGGGGTGGAGCACGTTGTCTTGAAGGCCGGCGGCGGCTTCCGCCGCTTGTCCCGCGGCAGTCGCGGGTGCGGAGATCGTCGACGCTTTGTCGCCGGTCAGGTAGATGTAGGGATTCGAGCGCGGGACTTTTTGGAACGCGTCAGAGGGGCAGGCCTTTGCGATCGAGCATTCGTTGCAATTGATGCAGATGTCCTGGCGAATTTGGAGATAGAAGGATGCATTTCCGAAAACGAGGCAGGCTTCGACGCATTTCGCGCAACCGATGCAGGCATCCTCGTCGATGATGTATTCGTAGTAGGGGTCTTCGATGTAGGTGCGCTTGATCGCGGCCGTCGGGCACAGTTGGTTTTCGGCGCCGGTGTCGCGCCCGCGCGAACCGGGTTGCAGATACCCGAAGCAAAGGTCGCAGTAGCCGCAAATGTTGAATTGGTTGAGGCACTTCACGGCAGACGGGTTGAGCACGCAATGCGTCGTGCAACGGCCGCACTGGGTGCACTTGTTTGGGTCGAGCTGCCAGACCTCTTCGCTCTCTTTATCGCCGACTGCCGCGTAGGCCGCCCCCGCGAAGGTCACCGCGGCGGCGCCTCGTATGAAATCACGCCGGTCGAACTTTTTCAGTTCGCTCATTGTAGGCCTCCTCGTGCTGGGGCAACTTGTGCCGGGGCACCCGGTGCTGGGACAACCTGTGCTGGGGCAGGCTGTGCTTGGGCAATTTGCTGTTTTTCGGGCAACTCGCAACCTTTGAACGCCCAGCAGGAATCGCAATAGTTGTGATTAAAGCATTCGCTGACTTCGCGTTCGCCGTGAATCGCGGCGATGCCGGTGCCGATGAGGCCCATCATCAATCCGCCGCGCGCGACGCGATGCAGGAATTTCTGCCGGCGGATTTGGGCGCGGTCTTCTTGTAGTGCAGGCGTACACCC
>JBGTJY010000881.1:0-4534 GCA_041744855.1 Candidatus Hydrogenedentales bacterium | reverse complement strand
GCGTGTATTCAGCGCGCCAATCTCCTATTGAAACGCGGCGACGCCGAATTCGTTCGCCGCGCCATACGCGGATTCGATGGCGACGCGCTCGACGACGGCGGACTCGTCCCGTTCATGTCTTACGCCCGCACAGGCGACACGATCACGCCCGCGCGCGGCAGCGGCAATTCGTATATCTCGCTCATGGCGCCGGAGGTCTGGCCGGACCATGCGCGGCTGTTGTACGAACGCTACGAAGAGCAGTTCTGGGTCAAGGGACGGTTCATCTCGGGATTTCGCGAATATCGGACTTCCGAGCCGAACGCCGATTGGGAAATGGCGGACATGGACGCCGGGCCCGTTATCGCGGGGTTCGGTATGGCTGCGAGCGCGTTTGGCCTCGGCGCCGCGCGGGTGAACGGTCGCTTCGATCACGCGACGCCGCTGACGGCGGAGATGATCGCCGCGTCGTGGCCGCTCCCCAACGGTACCTTGCTTGTGCCGCGTTTGCTCTCGAATGCGAGGCACGCGCCGCATCTGGGCGAGGCGTGCATCCTCTACAACCTGACGCGTCCACCGGCCGCGGGCGTCGAGATCCGCGAAGGCGGCGATATTCCCCCGCTCGCGTACGCAATCCTCTGCACGTACTACTTGGGCGCGCTGGCGTTTGTCGTGCCCAGCTTGTTCGCGCTCCGCAACCTCGCAACGCGCGCGGCGAAACCGGCTCCAATCGTCGTGCCTGTCAACGAGCCTTGCAATACCGGCGTTTTTGGGTAAGAATGACTGTGTTCAGCGCAATTCCGTTTTCCCTGATTCAGATATAGCGGGATGGGTAGTCAGCTCCCGTCGTCAGACCCGTACTTTCACGCGATGGAAAGTTACTCGCAAGGGAGGGTTGACTGATGTCTGGACGACGCATGGCAGCCGCAGGAATTGCGGCGGGGCTCGTGGTCAGCGCCTGCGCAGTGGGGTTTAGCGCCAACGGCGTGCATGCCATTCGGAAGATCCCGAATCAGGTCGCCGGAGGAAAGTCGGAACCTGCCCAGGTCGCGAGCCGCAATATCTACGACGAAAACGCGGACGGTCGCGCACTGATTCGCGCAGCTCTTGCCGCCGCTGAAATGGAAGAAAAGTTGGTGCTCATCACGTGGGGCGCGAATTGGTGCGGATGGTGTCACCAACTCGAAGCGATCTTCCGGAACGACCCGGCCGTGCGTAAAGTGATCGATGACCACTACGTGCGTGTCATAATCGATGTGGGCCACCGCAACAAGCACATGGACTTGGCGCGCGAATACGGGATCGATTTCGACAACACGTTTATTTCGTTCACTACGTTGCACAATGCGAAGGGCAAACTGATTGCGGAATTGCCCGTCGCTGCTTTTTGTGAAGGCGCGGAGGGTTCTCGCGATTACAGTCCCGCGCGCATTGCGACGGTACTCGAGCGCTATGCGCCGACCGTCAACGATCCGCCGCCGACTTCGTACGCGCGCAGGTCGGCGCAGGACCCATACGACGAAACGGCGGATGGCACGCGCCAATTGAGCGATGCGCTCGAGCGCGCGAAGGAACAGAACAAAAACGTGCTGGTGGTATGGGGCGCGAATTGGTGCGGTTGGTGCCACCGATTGGCGGCGGTGTTCGAGAACGACGCGAAGTTGCGCGAAGTGGTCGACGACAATTTCGTAAAGATTTCCATCGACGTGGGTAAACGAAACAAGAACATGGATCTCGCGCTGGCGTTGGGCCAGGACATGGACAATCTGAGTATTCCGCACATGACGGTCCTCAACCCGGAACGAAAACTCATCGGCGCGATGCAGTCGAGGGTTTGCGGCGTAGGACCGGCAGGCGAGCGGAAGTACAGTGGGGAAAAACTAGCGGAGGTGCTCCTTCTGCACGCCCCGCGAGAATAATCACGATTTGCCGCGCCATCCCGGGGCGGTTCCCGAACCGCCCCTACCACGGGCACCAGGAACCCGGACGATCACCGAATTGCGATCGGTGGCGTCCTTTATAGTCATATTGTCGTTGAACGAAGCGTGAGTCGCTGCTCGAAGGAGTCCATGTGGCCGTTGTAGAGGAGACGCACCAGAGCGCGAAGGCGTTTGCGGAAAAATTCACCGCGCTGCGCAACGAGTTGCACAAGGTCGTCATCGGCCAGGACCCGATCATTTATCAACTCCTCACCGCGATGTTTGCCCAGGGCCACGCGCTGATCATTGGTGTGCCGGGCTTGGCGAAGACGCTGCTGGTGAAAACGTTGGCGCAGACGCTCGGTTGGGATTTCAAACGCATCCAGTTCACGCCCGATCTCATGCCCTCGGACATTACGGGCACGGAAATCCTGCACACGGATCCGATTAGCGGCGAGCGCATGTTCCGATTCGTCAAGGGCCCCATCTTCGCCAATCTCATTCTTGCGGACGAGATTAATCGCACCTCGCCCAAGACCCAGGCCGCTTTGCTCGAGGCGATGCAGGAATACACCGTCACCGCGGCGGGCAAGCCCTACGAACTTGCGAGACCGTTCTTCGTCGTCGCCACGCAGAATCCCATCGAACACGAAGGGACCTATCCGCTGCCGGAGGCGCAACTCGATCGCTTCATGTTCAGCATCAACATCGGGTATCCCTCGCACGACGAGGAGAAACACATCGTCGACGCGACCACCAAGGGCGATCTCGCGGCGGCGAAAGCTGTGTTCACTGCCGAAGAAATCGTGCAATATCAGCGGCTCGTGCGGGACGTGCCCGTTTCCGATCACGTACTCGACTACGCGGTGCGGATCGCACGGGCGTCGCGGCCGAAGGAAGACGGCGCGCCCGATTTCATCACGCAGTATGTGGAATGGGGCGCAGGGCCGAGGGCTTCGCAATATTTGACGCTCGGCGCGAAATGCCTGTCCCTGTTGCGCGGAAAACCGGCGCCTTCCACGCAGGAAATCCGCGACGTGGCGCTGCCGGTTTTGTCGCACCGGATCATTCCCAACTACAACGCGACGGGCGAAGGAATTACCGCGGCCGCGATCGTGCGGCGATTGGTGAAGCATGTCCCCGAGCCCGACTACAGAACCTAAGACCGGCGAGTTGAAGCGACGCATCGACTGGCAACGGCTCATGCGCGCGGAAAAGCGCGGGCAGCGGCTGCAAACGTCGACGGAGCGGCGCGGTTGGACCTACCTACGGCCGCAGGATTTGCTCAGCCTCAAGAACATGCTGTTCGCGGCGCAGACGGTCGTCGAGGGTTATTACGCCGGCAAACACAAGTCGCCGTTTCGCGGCTCGGCGCCGGAATTCGCGGACTACCGTCAGTATCAACCGGGCGACGAATTGCGCGGCGTGGATTGGAAGGTGTACGCGCGCTCCGACCGGCAGTTCATCAAGCTCTACGAAAAAGAGACGGACTTGAGCTGCACGTTCGTGCTCGACGCGAGCGCTTCGATGGCCTACGCCGGACAGGGCGGCAGCAGCGTGCGGGGCGAAACCAATTGCTCGAAACTTCAATACGCAAATTTTCTTGTCGCTGCGCTTGCGTTTCTGATCGTGAAACAAGGCGACAAAGCGGGGCTGACGATCTTCGATGACGAGGTTCGGGAGCACGTTCCGGCGGGCGGCACCTTTGCCCATCTGTACCGCATTTTGTCGCTACTCGAGAATTGCAAGGCCGGAAAACGGACTTCGCTCCCGGCTGCGCTTCAAAAAGTGTATGCGTTGCAAAAGCGGCGTGGGTTGCTCGTCGTCGTTTCCGATTTCGTCGACGATCCCGAAAAAGTTTTCGCCGCGCTGAATCTTTTTCGTCATCGCGGGTTCGAGATCATTTTGTTTCACGTGTTGCACGAGTACGAATGGCGGTTGCCGAGCGTGGCGAATGCGCAGTTCGTCGATGCCGAATCGCGGTCAATGTTGACCTGCGCGCCCGAAGACATTCGCGCGTCGTACGCCAAGGCGATGGACGAATTTCGCGATACGTATTCGACCATGGCGATGGCGCGAGGCATAACGTACCAATTCATGGACACATCTACGCCGTATAACAAGGGCATCGAGCGATTCCTCACGCGGCGGCAGGGATTGAGAATGTAGCACGGTTCAGAATCTAACCCGCGATTAAGTTTGCGCCAAGCGCGCGCTGGAGAATGATGGTGGGTGGTATCACGCTGGCAAACCCGTTCCTGTGGCTCGGCGCGTTTGCTTTGGGAGTGCCGCTGCTCATTCACTTGATGACGCGCCGCACGCCGGTGAAAATTGTTTTCCCGACAATTCAATTTCTGCAGCGCGCCAAAGCGAACCAATCGCGGCTATTTCGTATTCGACATTGGCTGCTGCTCGCCATTCGCACAGCCATCATCGCTTTGATCCTCGCGGCATTCCTGCGCCCCATCTACGTCGGGCGCAGCCTCGCGGAAGGCGCGACCGCGGCCGACGGCGCGCCCACGGCGATCGTCGTCATCGACAATTCGCTGAGCATGGAATATCGCGGCGCGGGAGTCACGCCCTTTGCCGAGGCGCGCGCCGTGGCGAAGCAACTCCTCGGCGGACTCGCCTCGGGC
>JBGTJY010000880.1:0-1892 GCA_041744855.1 Candidatus Hydrogenedentales bacterium | reverse complement strand
TTGGCGGCGGGATGAAGAAGGCATTCCTCTACGGCGAAACGGCGGATGAGCGTCCGTGCAAGACGATCAAGGACCCGATCAACATCGAGCAATTGCACGCGACGTTGTACCGCGCGATGGGCATCAGCCCGCAGCTTGCGTATACGGTCGAGGAGCGGCCGTTCTACGTGACGCGCGACGGCGAGGGCGTGCCGGTGGATGCGTTGTTCGCGTGACTTATTGTCACGAATAGCCGCAGGCTACTTTCTGATGACCAACGTCGCAGGCGCTCGCAGAATCTTCGCGCACATTTTCCTTTCAACACTCCTCGTCGTGTTGTTCGCGGAGAGCATTTCGGCAACGACGTGGCTGCCGTGCAACATCGCGGAACTAGTGGCGCGTTCCGACATAGTCGTCGTCGGTCGCGTCGACACGATAGCCGATGGACTGGGAATACTTTCCGAGGAGGTGCTCTCAGGTCCCGCTCTATCGATCGTTCCGATTCATCCGATTATCGACATTGTCCATGATCTGAAAATGGACGCTGGAGATCAGGGAGTTTTTATTCTCACAAAAGCAGATGATCGATACGGGGCGAAACATCCATCCTGTGTTCAACCACGGCGGAAATTAGACGATATCCGAACTGTAGTCGACATGTTCTTGACTCCCGAACGCTACTTGAGTACCAAAGCGCATCCGCCAACTACCGACTTCATATTCGTTTTGGGTCACCTGCTTTCGGGAGAAACGACGTACGCCGCGGGAAGGCGCGTCACGCTCGCGCCGCCCACAGGTTCCGACTCCTTAGGTCGTCAGGCCGGAATCGACTACATCGCAGCGTGTCTTGAAGCAAAGGACCGCGAGTTACTTCGATACTCAATATCCGCGTTGACCAAAATGCACGCATGGGAAGCCGTGGATTCGGTTTTGCCGTATGTATTTCACGAAGATAGATTCCTTAGTTTTACGGCCATCGAGTACCTCTGCCTTTCTAACCAGGTTGAAGCGCTCAATGGCCTGTGTGCGGCCATCTACGCTCTGACAATCGAGGAAGGCCGCGAGAACGAAATGATTGCGAGTTCGATCGTGTTCGAACTACAAAGAGTTTCGAAACCCGCCACTGATATTCTTCCATGTCTGGAGTTCGCCGCTGCTCAAGGATATTCACCGTGGGCAGTTGGCCGATTAGGTACGACGGAATCGTTCGAGAGAATGCTGCTCGCATTGGAGACAAACCCAACAGATTGCTATTTTATCGTCGACGCCCTGAATACCCTTGTCCGGCGTTCCAACCTTGCTGTGGAAGGTTGGATGCACGAGTCTTCCTCTACTCAAGCTTCGATGACAGCGCGCATACCAAAGTGGCGCGAATGGTGGAATACCCACGGCGTCGAATTCCGAGTAGAAAAATCGTACGAGGAAATTGAATCGCGTGGAAAACGCATTCCGAACCGCTGAAAAAATCAGTGCCGAAACTGGATCTGAACTGAGGCACTTGGGAGAAATGCTGTGGGAGGGTGTGCTGACGACGAATCACTAGACAGTATCCCTGCGGAGTGGCTAGCGGAATTTGAAGCGGCGGCGCGCCGACCGCTCGAGCAGCGGATGCGCTACGCGTTCATCAAGACGTACAAGCCGGTGATGGACGACGCGAGATTTCGCGCGTTCGATACGATGGAAGACTATCGCCGCTGGTGCGAGGAGAATTTGCCGGATTGGCTCGGGTATGGCCGCGTTTGAATATCGCCAGGCCGAGGAGATTCGGGACGCGTTCGCGCGGCATCGCGTGCGGTACTTGTTCATCGGCAAATCGGGCGCGATCTTGCTGGGATTCCCGGACACGACGCAGGACGCGGTTCTATTCGTCGAGAAGAATGCGGAAACCCGAAAAGCGATCGCCGAGGCTCTGA
>JBGTJY010000879.1:0-2783 GCA_041744855.1 Candidatus Hydrogenedentales bacterium | reverse complement strand
AAAGTGGGAGGGGAGCACCGGTCACGGCGTCGATATCCGACGCCTCAATTCAGATCAACGATCCCATCTCGCAGATCGAAACAATCTACACCCGATAGTCGGATTTAGCTGTCCACAGATTGCACAGATTTACACAGATTGTGGACGGGATGGACGTAGTGGACCGGGTGGACGTGTAGCGCCGCTATGCCTGAAAGAGCATAATCTTATTCCCACACGTGTCGTCGAACACGGCATTCAGCACGTTCATCATCATCGTCGGTTTCGTGGTGAATACGACTCCGCGCGAAGTCAGCAGCGTGTAGGTCTTCTCGAGGTCAGTTACCTGGAACGCGGTCGCGGGAACGCCGTGGTCGTAGAGCTCTTTCTGAAACGTTTTCGCGAACGGAAATCCCGCCGGCTCTAACGACAACTGCGTGCTGTCCGGCGCATCGGGCGACACGAACGTGATATACCGCACGGGGCCCATCGGGATGTTCTGCTTCAGGACAAAGCCGAGCTTCTCCGTATAAAACTTCTCCGCCTTGTCCTGGTCATCCACCATGATGGCCGTCAACGTAATTTGCAACGTCGTTGCCGACATTTCCGCGCTCCTTTCCTGCCCAACCGCGTTGCCTGCCAACGCCATCAATCCAGCCGCACCCGCGCCAATCTTCACAAACGCCCGACGATCCATGTTCACAACTCCCAACAGTTTCGACAGGTTCACGGCAAGAAGTTTACGTGACATCGACGCTCTGTACAATCGTCGCTCAGGCCATACCTTATCGTCGGAGGTTCTCTCAAATCTCGTCCTCAAAATACCGGCGGCCGCTGCTGCAAAACTCCACGGCAACAAATTGGCCGAAACTGGCCGGCTAGTCTCGAGCCCGCCGGATACGTATATTTTCATGTAGATTGCGCCTTGCCGGTGATTGCGCGAGGTGATACGCGTGCCAAGGCGATTACGGAGGTTATTGTCGAGTGCTGCACCGGCGACGGCGCGCCGCCGAATTAGTCAGCCCAGGCACGGCGCCGGTCTATTCCTCATCGACATTCCGCCAGGCAGTTGGCGGGAAATCTCGCTACGCAAGTCGCTTAGGATTTTTCGGAGGATACCGTGACGTTCTCCGGTTTGCGCGGCGGGAAGGTGACGTATTCGCGGCCGGACTCGCGTTCCATGCGGCGATAGTCTTCGAAGATCGCGTGTATGTCGTAGTTAAACTTCGCAGCGTGCTCATCGCGGATGCGGCGAATCTCTTCTACTATGGGGTCGTTATACATCGTTCGAATCCAACAATTGGTCTGGTGCACAGATGACAGGTGGCTCAAATCCGGCGGCAAGGCAGATGCGCTCGATAGTTTTTCGTACCGACGCATTCGTAATGTGCCGGAAATTCCAGCTCACTAGGTAGTTTACACCATGGGCCGCTGCGATGGCGATGTGGGCGGCGTCTTCGGGGTATTTCTTGGGGACTGCCTGACCGTTGAGTAGCGCGCGCGTGAGGCGTTCGGCACTCGGTGAGGACTGTAAGACCCTAAGTTGCTCCATCGCATCTAACCGTTCCCGTGCTGCGGTGGCGTCGCCAGCGGAACATTCGCGAACCACTGCTTCGGAGACTACAAGGGTGAACCGTGCTGCGGCGGTCTTCCACCATTTCCGGGTTGCTTCTTGATGCCCAGCGACTATCGCATCCGCGCGAGGGCGCGAGGTGAGATAACCGATCACCGAGGTTTCGATGTAGACGATGGGCTTCACGCTGCTCGACTCTACTCGAACAGCGAATTCAGCACCGCGTTCGAGGCCGACGCTGGGAATTGATTTCCCAGTTTCAGGAAGTCGACGTGGCCGTCGAGGTAGAGGACGTTGCAGCCGCCGGGGACGTGGTTGTAGCCGATGTTGCCGCCCGGGATGGCGGAGATGGTGTCCCACATGATGGGGATTTTCGTTTCGGATTCGTTGGAGGCGCCGGCGTTGTTGATGTCGGTGACGAGGAGGCGTTCGACGCCGTCTTTGAGGCGGTAGATGATGTCGCCGTTCCCGTTGCCGGCGTTGAGGCCGGCGAGGCCGGGGATGGCGAAGTTATCTTCGATGAATTGGAGGTCGATGTTGTCGTCGAGGAGGAAATCGTCGGACGGGTCGGGGGCCTGCGTGAACGCGCCGACGTACACCGCGAAGCCGACGAGTTGGACGGGGCCGGGGAAGGGGATGGTCGTCATCTGGTCGGTCTCGTCGGCCTCGTCGATGACGTAGCCGAAGTAGTTGAAGCTCTGATCGCCCGCGGTGACCCACGTTTCGTACATGCAGGTGTCGCTGCCGTCGTCTTCGACGCGGAGCAAGTCGTTGTCGCCGTCGATATCTTTATCGGAGGGGCAGAGTAACGTGTTGAGATCGCCTATGTATTCGGGATAAATAGCGGGGATGTACGGGCTGAAGGCGGCGATTTCCTGGAGCGAATCGGGGTCGCAGCCGGTCGCGTTGGCGGCGGCGCCGAAGATTTGGTTGCCGTGCACGCGGGGGAATTTGCCGTTGGACTCGTTGGAGTACATGCGGAGCGCGAGGCCGAGTTGCTTGAGGTTGTTGGCGCAGTCGGTGCGGCGGGCGGCTTCGCGTGCTCGTGCGAGCGCGGGGAGGAGAATGGCGGCGAGGATGCCGATGATGGCGATGACGACGAGGAGTTCGATTAGGGTGAAGCCGCGTTTCTTTACCACGGGGGACACGGGGAGCACGGGGGGAAGGACCGTCGCGGTCATGCTGAGCGGCAGCGAAGCATCTTGCTCGTGCGAGCGCTGGGGCTCTTGGG
>JBGTJY010000878.1:0-1864 GCA_041744855.1 Candidatus Hydrogenedentales bacterium | reverse complement strand
AATATTCCGTCGAGGCAGTGCAGGCACAATTGAGATCCTGCCCGAAATGCGGGAGAGTATATGATGGCGGACTCAACTTTTGCCTTGAGGACGGAACAAAACTCGCAATAGTACCCGAATTAGGTGAGCCTGGAGTCGGCGATCCGGCAACAAAGATACTTCCCTCCGGTAGCTAGCTCGAGGGCTCTTCTTGGAAACCTTATGAGCATTCCCAGAGTTATCAATGTATTACTGATCCTATTAATGCTGACTATTGCCGTCCTTGGGCAGGACCACTCTAAGCATCAGCTTGGCAAGGTCAATTTCCAAAACTCCTGCAGCCCGGCGGTGCAGGAAAAATTCCAGCGGTCGGTAGCGATGCTGCACTCATTTCGGTACACGGAGGCAGAAAAGGCATTCCGCGAGGTGCTGGCAGAAGATCCGTCGTGCGCCGTTGCAGCGTGGGGCATTGCGGCAATCCTGATGTCAAATCCGCTAACCGGCATCGGCCCTTCGCCCGAATGGGCCGCTCGTGCGCAAACGGCGCTTGACCAGGGCCGGAAAATCGGCGCGAAGACTCAACGCGAGCGAGACTACATCGAGGCGGTTGCCGCCTACTACGAAGACTGGACAAACCGGCCCGAGCCAACGCGCCAGATAAATCGTGCGAGAGCTTTCGAAGCTCTTGCCGCGCGTTATCCCGACGATGACGAGGCACGGATATTCTACGCCCTGTACCTTGCCGCCACCCAGTCTCTGGCCGACCAAACTTATAAATCCTATCTAGCCGCAGCCGAATCACTCGAGAAACTGTTTGCAAAATATCCGGAGCATCCGGGCGTCGCACATTATTTGATTCACAGCTATGACGCTCCGCCCATCGCGCATAAGGGATTGACGGCCGCGCGTCGCTATGCGGATATTGCCCCTGCGGCGCCGCATGCTCTGCATATGCCGTCGCATATCTTCACACGCGTCGGCTCATGGGAAGAATCGATCGCGACCAACACGCGGTCCGCGGTTACCGCGAAACAGGAAGGCGACGTCGAGGAGCAGCTTCACGCGATGGATTATTTGACGTACGCCTCCTTGCAGCTCGGCCGCGATGCCGACGCCCGGCGCATGGTGGAAGAGATCACAACCGTCAGCGGATTCAACACATTGCGGTTCGTTGGCCCGTATGCGCAAGCTGCGATTCCGGCGCGCTACGCGATCGAGCGTGGCGACTGGAAGGCCGCGATGGCGCTCCAACCCCGCCCGAGCGACTTTGCGTTTACCATAGCCCTCACGCACTTCGCCCGCGCCCTCGGAGCCGCACGCAGCGGCGACTCAGCTATGGCCGAAAAAGAAATTCAGGAGCTTGCCCGCCTGCGAGACGAGTTGAAATTGGCGAAACGCGATTTCTGGGCAGCCGAGGTAGAAATCAGCCGCCTCGGAGCCGCAGCCTGGGCCGCATTTGCACGAGGTAAAAAGGCCGAAGCTCTCGCCATTATGCAGTCGGCAGCCGACCTTGAAGATAAGCACGAAAAACACATCGTCACGCCCGGGCGAATTCTGCCCGCACGCGAACTGCTGGGCGAGATGCTTCTCGAGCTGAAACGCCCCGCCGACGCACTTAAGGAGTTCGAGGCCTCGCACACTCGCGAGCCCGAACGCTTCCGCGGCTACTACGGCGCCGCCGTCGCCGCCGAGAAAAGTGGGGACAAGGCAAAGGCGAAACTTTACTACACAAAGCTCGTGGCGCTTGCTGGAAAAGGCGACGCTCGACCGCAACTCGCGCGGGCCCGCTCATTCCTCGCTTCGAACAGGTGAATGCTCGTTGTGAATGTTCGAGACAAGTTTGCCGATAACGTGACCGTCAGCCACGATGTGGACGCGCTTCCCC
>JBGTJY010000877.1:0-2329 GCA_041744855.1 Candidatus Hydrogenedentales bacterium | reverse complement strand
CGCGGTCCTCCGCGTCTGGCTCCTCATTAACATCGTGGTCTTTCTATCGAACCCGGACGCGGAGGACCGCGTCCCTCCCGGTTTTCGGATTCCGTGTCCGAGGATTCCGGCGTCGCGTGGATTTTACATACTAGAAGCTATCCCAAAAACCAAGAGCCTGTCATTCTGAGCGCGAGCGAAGAATCTCCGCCCCAGGATGACCGCAGTAATTGGCGCGACGAGATTCTTCGCTCGCGCTCAGAATGACCGAAAATGAAGTTTTGGGATAGCCTCTAGAATGAATAGCCGACGCCGATGCCCCAGCCGTTGGTGGCGGAGTTGTCGTCGCCGAAACCTGCGTTGGAGATGTGGCGGAGTTTCGCGGCGACGTGCCAGCCGTGTTGAAATTTGTAGCCGACACCGACTTCGGAGATGAAGTTCACGTTCGACGAATTATCGACGAATTTCTCATCGTGGAAGAGCGCTGACACGCCTAATTCGAGGAACAATCCGCGTCGTTCCTCGGCCTTTTGATATACACGGAACGACGGGCCCAAGCCGACGCCCCAGACTGTATCGTCGTCGTAGTCGGGATTGAAGTTGTCCGAGTTGCGAAATCGCCGGAATAGGATGGGGTCGTCCTGTTCCTGGTCGTAATAGAAGAGCGGATGCAGTCGGATGCCGAGCGTGGCACGTTTCCAGAGTGGAAATTCCCGCTCGACTGTCACGAGCGCGCCGAAGTCTTCGTTGCGTTGGTTTTGGGGGGAATCGAGACCGGCGTAGCCCGCCAGCTCGAGTCGCCACGAACCTTGGTCCCATTTGATGTCGCCCGCGTGGGCCGTCATCGACACGACCGAAAAAAACGCGACGGCACACACGCCCCCGCAAAAAACACCCCTGCCCGTCACTGGTCGCTCCTTCCCTCGCTGCACCCGCTTTCCCTATCGTGCAACTGCCCGTTTCGCTCCCAAACGCGGATCATAGACAGCCACGGGAATGCAGTCAATTTCCGGCTGGGATTCGCAGCGCCGGTGAATACATGCGTAGACGCACATCGCAACTTTGTTATGCTGAGCCGTTGCCGAATCACGCAGACAATCGTTGAGACGATCAGGAGCATTTCGATGAATTGCGCACGTTTCCTTCTTACTTTCGTGGCAATGTGGAGTGCGGTTTCCGCCACGGCCGCGTATCAGCGGATCAACGCGCCGAATCCGGCGGACGGCATGGACGTGCATGTCTACCGGCTCGATAATGGGCTGACGGTATACCTGACGGAGAATCACGAGACGCCGCGGTTCTATGCGGAAATTTCCGTGCGGGCGGGCAGCAAACACGATCCCGCGGAGACGACGGGCCTCGCGCATTATCTCGAGCATCTTTTGTTCAAGGGCACGACGCGGATGGGCACGCTCGATTACGCGAAGGAGCAGCCGCTGCTCGATCAGATTACGGCCTTGTATGAGCGTCACTTCACCGAGCAAGAGCCGGAAGCGCGCAAACAGCTTTACGGGGAGATCAATCGGATCGCGCAGGAGGCCGCGCAATACGCCATCGCGAACGAGATCGATAAGCTCTACAAGGACATGGGCGGATCGGCGGTGAACGCGCACACGTGGCACGAGGAGACGGTTTACAAAGTGTCGCTACCGTCGAACCGGCTTTTGCATTGGGCCGTGATCGAATCGGAACGCTTCAACGATCCCGTGTTCCGGCTTTTTCACACCGAACTCGAGACCGTTTACGAAGAGAAGAACCGCAGCATGGACAACAAGGGCCGGATCATCGACGAAGCGGTGAACGATTTGCTGTACAAGGAGCATCCGTATGGTCAGCAGCCGACGATCGGGACGGTCGACCATTTGAAACGCCCGTCGCTCGTGATCATTCAGGACTACTTCGACACGTACTACGTTCCGAACAACATGGCGATTGCGATCAGCGGCGATATCGACGTGCATCGCACCATCGAACTCATCGATCAGTTTTTCTCGAAGTGGCAACCGAAGCCGGTGCCGGAGACGAGCCAATGGGATGAAAAGCCGATTCAAGGGGCGGAACGTGTCACGGTGAAATATCTCGGCGAGGAATACGTTCAGCTTGCGTTTCGCACGGTGGGGCGCGGGCATCCCGATGCCGAGCCGCTGATGCTGCTCGACATGATCCTCGACAACTCCGTCGCGGGGCTTATCAATCTCAATCTGAACCAGCAACAGCGCGTGCGGTCCGCGGGTTCGTACCCGTCATTCATGAACGACTACGGCTCGGAACAGCTCTTCGGAATCCCGAAGGACGGGCAGACGCTCGAAGAAGTCGAGAAGCTGCTACTTGAGCAGGTCGAACTCGTCAA
>JBGTJY010000876.1:0-1926 GCA_041744855.1 Candidatus Hydrogenedentales bacterium | reverse complement strand
ACCGCGACCAGAGCCGCTATCTCGCCGACGCTGTGTCCCGCCGCGCCGCTGATCGACATGCCGGCGCCGTGCAAGTGCCGCGCGATCGCCACGCCCACGGCGACGAGCGCCACCTGGGCATTGCGCGTATCCTTGAGGCGATCGTCAGGTCCGTCGAACATGACGGGCAGGAAATCCGGCCCCAGAATCGCAGCGGCTGAATCGAGCGTATCGCGCGCGACTTTCGACGCGTCGTAAAGGTCGCGGCCCATTCCGGACTTCTGGCTGCCTTGACCTGGAAATAGCAGGAAGGTCATATCGCCAGGAAGGTCATATGGCTTTGTCGACGGGGGGCAACGCGGAGAATTCGGCGCGCAGCTCTTCGATACCGGCGCGGATTCGATCGTTGAGCTTGAGCTCGATGTATCGCTTCGCGCCGAGCACGGCGTTGGTCACCGCCTTGGCCTCGCAGGAGCCGTGCAGAATGATCACGGTGCCGTTAACGCCCAAAAGCGGCGCGCCGAAGTGCTCGTTCGGGTCCGTCGTTTTTTTGAGCCGGCGAAACGCGCGCAGACTCAGTAGTCCGCCGATGGTGCTGAGCAAAGTCGAGCGCAGCTCGCGTTCCGTCAGCGTCTTGATGAGCGACGCGACGGCCTCGCTGGTCTTGAGGATGATGTTTCCCACGAAGCCGTCGCACACGACCACGTCGGCGTTACCCTGGAAGATCGCCTTTGGCTCGATGTTGCCGATGAAGTGGATGTGCTCGGCGGCCGTCAAATTGCGGTGCACGGTCTTTGCGACTTCGTTTCCCTTGGCTTGCTCTTCGCCGATATTGAGCAGACCGACACGCGGATGCTCGACGCCGAGCGCCAATTGCGAGAACGCGTGGCCCATCTCGGCGAATTCGCAGAGGTGTTGCGCGTTGCAATCGACGTTCGCACCGAGATCGAGAATGACGACAGGGGCTTTCGCCGTCGGGAGGACCTGACAAATCGCCGAGCGCGAAACGCCATGGATTGGCCCGAGAACGACGCGGGACCCGAGCATGACGGCGCCGGTATTCCCCGCGCTAATGAATCCGTCCGCCTTGCCCTCTTTGATTAGCCGCAATCCGACCAGGAGCGAGGCATCTTTCTTTTTGCGGATGGCCAACATCGGCGAATCGGTCATCGTCACGCGTTCCGATGCATGGACGATGGAGACGTTGCGCACGGGGCCGCGCTTGCTCACGTTGATTTTCGCCAACGCCGGTTCGAGCAGCGCGCGATCGCCGACAAGCAAGATTTCGACGTCGGCCCTGCGCCCCGCCTCGACAGCGCCTTCGAGTTCGGGCGCGGGCGCGGCGTCGGAGCCCATGGCGTCGACGACGATTCGCATCACATAACCCCGGGAGGGACGCGCTCAACCGCCAATCGCGGCCGCGTCCGGGTTGGCCGCAATATCCTCAGTTCAGGGCATCATCGGTCCCGATCAGGACCGCACCGATTCTAGTCTTCGTCGATGTTGATGGCGGTGCGCTTCTTGTAGTAGCCGCACTTGCTGCAGACGTGGTGCGGCTGGGTCCGCTCGCCGCAATTGGGGCACTCGCGCAATTCCGGCGGCGTCATCGCATGGTGCGCGCGCCGCATGTTGCGCTTGGTTTTCGACGTTTTTCGCTTCGGTACTGGCACGACTTACTCCTTCGATCTTCGCGATCGCGGCTTGCTCTCTTCAAGTGGCTTGCTTTTTTCTAGTTCTGCCAAGCGGTCTGCTAAGTTCGCCAGGCCGCCCGATCCGCGTTCCGGCGGACACGTACACGGGCCATCGTTCAGGTTCGCGCCACATCGAGCGCACAACCCCTGGCAATCTTCCATGCACAAAAACTTCGAGGGCGCTGCGAGCAGCAATTCCTCGCGAATGGGTTCCGTCAGGTCGAGCTCTGTCCCAATGAAGTACCGCGTCGGCTCC
>JBGTJY010000875.1:0-2067 GCA_041744855.1 Candidatus Hydrogenedentales bacterium | reverse complement strand
ATGCCGAGCGCGAGCAGCGCTACCGATACGGCAAGGGTCAGTTTAACGAGGCGATTTCTGTTCACCACTGGATCTCCTTCTTAAATGGGTTAAAACTCTTACCTTCCGGACTATAAAACTTCGGCAAAAACTCGACAAAGTTGAGTCGCAACGAGTGGATCGCCGGCTCGGCGATGCTGAGGAAAATATTGATCGCGTGAATAAACAGCGCAAAGGGCACACCGATGAACCAGCCCATGCTCGCCGGCAAATCGTTCGCGATGTCCGCCAATGAGATTGCGACGACGCCCAACGCCATGAGTCGCGCGTAAGACAATACGTTGCTGCCGAGCGACAAAATTTCCAGCACCCCGATCGCGCCCATCGCGCCCATCGAAACGAACAGAAGGATGACGGCGACGGCGAGCATGCCGCCCGCGGCGTAGAGGAAAGCGGTCTCGCTGAAGGGATACACCTCGAAGTACGAACAGGAGATGATGATCAGCGCGAAGAGACCCAACAGCAGTCCGAATTTTTCGATCGCGTGCTTGGTGTGATGGTGTCGCAGACTCTCCCGAATCCCCAGAATGAGCGCGAGCGGAACGTGCACGGCGCCGATCATGATCGCGAGAACGAGCAACTGCATCTTGTAGTGCGCGCGATGGAATAGCATCGGCAACGTCAGGCCCATGCTGTGGAAAAGCTTCTCGCCGAAGTTGCCGAAATACTCGCCGTAGAGCACGCCGAACACGATCCCCGCGATTCCCATGTACCTGCCGATAGTGACCGCCGCGCCGATCGCCGCGTGTTTGTGCCCGAACTTCTTTCCCGCCCAGCGCGCGAGCAGAAAAATCACGAGGCCGTAGCCCACGTCCCCCAACACGAACCCGTAAAAGAAAATGAAAGAAATCGCGACGAGCAGCGTCGGGTCGATCGTGCCGTACGTCGGCGGGCGGAACAAGCCCATCACCACTTCAAACGGCTTGATCCAGCGGTGGTTCTTCAGCAGCGTGGGAATTTCCGGACCGTGCAACCCCTCTTGCGACAACACCGAAAGCACCGCCTGACCGTGAAAATCGCGATCGAGCGCCTTCTCGAGATCCGTCAGAAATTCCGTCGGCGTCCACCCATGAATGACGGTAACCATTTCGCTCTCGGCGAATTGGTTCTGCGCGCGCATCTGCGACAGCCCGTCCGAAATGATCGCCTTCTGCGCAAGAAGTTCCGCGCCGATTTCGCGCGAGAATTTGGCTAATCCGGCGTTCGTTTCAGCGAGCGCGGCCTGTTGTTTCTGGATCGTGCTTTCGATTTTCGTAATAACTTCGCCGATGCTCGCGTTCGCGTACGCCTCGTCGCGCATATCGACGGCCGTCACGCCCTCCTGGCTGAGGATGCGGCCGACCGTGTCGTCTTGCTGTTCGGGATACGTCACCAGACCAACGAGCCGTTTGCGCTCGACTTGCCGGTGAAACTTGAGGCCGGGCCCGACTTCTTCCTGGAACCGTTCGTCCAGCCGGCGAAGCGCCTTCTTGACGTTGCCCGTGAGCACCACCGCGCGCGTGCCCTTGCCGAGTTTTACGTCGCCGCCGCCGAGCGCGGGCTTCACGTCTTCCAAAATCTGCTTGTAGTTCTGAAGAACCGCCAGTTGATCCTGCAGCGCGCTGCGCGTGCGTGCGAACTCGCGGAGCCGTTCGGTCCACGTGCTCGCATTCGCGTTTCGCGTGGCCTCGTCCCACCCTCGAACCGCCTTGAAAGCCGCCTTGATCTCCCCTTCATCGGGTTTTTCGGTCAAAAGCGGCGCGGCTTCGTTCAATTTGCGGTCGACGTCTTCGAGCCGGGTGTACTCCTCGAGTTCTTTTCCCTCGAGCTGCACACGTCCAAGGAAACCCGGCGCGGCAGTCTGTTCCGTCGGCACGTCCTCGAGGTGCAGGAGACCGCGAAGTTGCAGGGACTGAACCATCCGCGCCCGCACTTCGCTCAGGCACACAATCTCGAGCCGGGTCATGGGAGTGATCACTGCGCAGATTCCCTTGAAACTATGTCCCCTGGCATGAAAAGTTCCACTACTTCGTTCGCAACTTGCGGTAC
>JBGTJY010000874.1:0-6161 GCA_041744855.1 Candidatus Hydrogenedentales bacterium | reverse complement strand
TTCGATGACGCCGGCGTATAAGTAACGATAGTTCCGGCGGCGCTGTTGGGAGCGATCGAACGACCAGATCAAACTATCGCGGCCGAATCGGCGCCAAAACCCGGCGCTCCATGCTTGCGCGTCGAATTGTTCCAAAAGGTCCGCGCGTATTTCCGGCGTAGCTTCTGCGCCGGAGAAGTACTCGGATTTCCACTCGCGCAGCTTCGGATGACAATACTTCGCCCATAGGTGGTCGGATTCGCTCGGCAGGGAGTAGAACCCAGGGCATTCCCGCACGATTTTTTGGAGGAGCGATGTACCGGAGCGGGGACTTCCGACAATGAGAACTGGGTTAACGATCATGGTAAAGCGAACTACTCGGAGGTCAAACTGCTTTATCGGGGCCAGGTTCTGGTGGGGGAAGCTTTCGTATTTCTTTGAGGCTCAGACCCAACATCCGCGAGGCGATGGGCGAGCTGATCGCCAGCACGATAAAAGACACCCCCCGAATGAGGCCCTGGACCATTAACGCCTCGGCGGGAGTATAGTTCAGAATCGTTCCCATATACACCGCCACCGCCTCGGCGATGCCCAAGGATGCGGGGGTCAGGCTGATCATCATCGCGACGATCGCCGCGGAAACGTAAAGCAGCGTGCCGAGCGGGGAGATTTCAATATTGAGCGCGCTGAACGCAATTCGATATTGGATCGCGCTGATAAGAGCGAACACGAGAATCGATCCGGTGAGCGCGGCGAGGAGACGTGTGTTGCGGCGCAGAATTTCCCAGCCCTGAGAAATTTGCGAGAGCTCGCGAAAGGGAAACGTCTGCGCGGCGGGGAGATTGAATGGCACGGCGAGCGCCACAATGGACAGGACTACAATTCCTCCAAACACGATCGCGACGATCGCGGAGAAACCCTCTCCCGAGACACGCAGAAGCGCCATTGCAATTAAACCGAGGAGCGCGTAAACCAGAAACATGATGATGTACATCGCGCTGAAGGTGCTGACGAAATAGGTGAGGGGGAAATCATGGCGCGCGCGGAGGTACGCCGCGCGAAGACCGGCGCCGGCGCGGAGCGGGAGCACTTGATTGAAGAACGCGGTCAGGAAGGCGAGTCCCAGCCATTCGCGCGCGGGGAGTTTTACGCCGTATGCCAGCATCGCGATGCGGGTGAACAAGCCGTTGCACACCATGCGGGGAATGAACACGGCGCACATGAGCAGGAGGTATGCGGGTCTGACATCCGCGATGACGCGAAAATGTTCCCAATGGTTCCGCACGTACCAAACGAGCCAAATCGACGAAGCGATGAGCACCAGGGCGGAGAGGATCGTCCGGAGGTTTTTCATCAGTCGAGATCGAGCTTCGAAAGTCTTCTCGAAGGTCCAAGGAGTGGCGGGCGGATGACGCTCAATTTAAGCTGGCTTTCTCAGTAGCCAGACATATCCCGGAAATAGCCAATAGGCATGTCGCAGGAGCAGCATGCTCAGACGTTGCGTGGCGCTTCCAGGCTGGATCATGTCCGTCGCAGAAAACCGCTCGGGCTCGTGCACGATCCTTTGCGTGTAGTCCTCGATCTCGAAGCGCCGCGTCAGTTTTCGGAGCGTCCAGACGGTGTAGTGGGTCTCATAGTAATACTTTGCGCGCCCGAGCACACGCAGGTACACGTGGGCCAGGGGTTTCGGGATGATCGAAAGGAACGGGAGTTTGCCGTAGTGATTTTCGATGAGCATGAGACGGTTATTGGCCCCGAAGTAACAAATGCCGCCAGGCCGCAGCACGCGAAATATTTCGTCCATCAACATTTGCGCATCGGGCACATGTTCGTACATTTGATTGCAGATGACAACGTCGAACGAGGCATCGGGAAAAGCCAGGTGCAGCGCGTCCATCACCGAGTAGGCAAGGTTCGGCGCGGATTGGTTTTCGGCCGCGTAGCCGAGCGCTTTCACGTCGATGTCGATTCCGGTGATGCGGCCGACGCCGCGCGCGAAACACTTCGCCATGATTCCCGTGCTGCTCGACACGTCCAGAACGTGGGCCTCATCGATTGGGCCGAGGTAGTCCTTCAGCACCGCCAAAACTTTTTCGGCCTTTTGCGTGCGGCCGCCGACGTCGAAGAGTTGCGGGTCAAGGTCGGAGTAGTTGTGCTGATATCCGCGCGCAGACGTATCGGCCATCGTCGTCACGATTTCGCAAGCCGCTGCACGTCATCGAGCCATGCCGCGGCGGTGCGGTCGATGTCGAAGCGCTGCGCCAGCGCCGTTACCCCCGGCGTCAGCGTGGATCGGTCGAGCGACGAAATTTCGATCAAGGCATCGCACATCCGGTCCGGGTCTTCCGGCGGGACGACGATGCCCGCGCCGGTTTCGTGTACCAGTTGGGCCATGTCGCCCACGTCGCTCACGATCAGCGGCTTGCCCATTTGCACTGCGTCCGAGAGCACGACGGGGATGCTCTCCATCCGCGAGGGGATGACGAAAACATCGCACGCGGCGAGCGCGGAAAGGTAAACCGGCTCGGCCGCGAATTTGTGTATCGTTACCGACTTGTCTACATCCAGATTAGCAATCTTGCGGCGCAATGTCCGTTCTTCGGGGCCGCCGCCGTACATGGTCAGGTGACCTTTTTGCCCGGACTGAAGAAATTTCGCGAACGCGTCCAACAGAATATCGGCGCCCTTGACGCGATGATAGCGGCCGACGAAAAGTACGTTGAGACCATCGTGGCGAGTCTGCGGCTTACCCGCAGTTGCCGTGCGTAGCTTTCGGCTGCTTGGCAAAAAGGGACACGGCCGCCCGCTCATTTTTTCGACGGCTTTTCCGAGCGCGATTCCGTCCGCATACACGAGATTGCTATTCCTTATGACGCGCGCCACGAGATTTCGCGAGATTGGGAATTTTCCGTAGACCCAGATGTCGGAGCCCAGGCACCACGTGGTGAACGGAATTCCACGGCGGCGCTTGATGTCCGCGGCCATGTATCCCGCCGGAACGGCCCACATGGCGAGGACATGGTCGATCGATTGCTCGGCAGTAAGTTCGACGAGTGCGCGGCCACCTTGCCGAAACAAGGATAGCATGTCCAGCGCGTCGCTTGGCTTGTAGGGTTTCATCGTGCTGAGTGGCTTGTGGCCGCCCCGCCACGGGAACCAGCGGACGTCGAGGCCCTGCGTGTCGCGGCGGTGCTTGCCGCTTCGTTCCGGCGTGACGACGATCACGCGATGCCCCAGGCCCGAGACGGCGAGACAAAAATCGCGCACGAACAGACCCGCGGCCGCGGCGGAATCGTCCTCGTTTAATGGGAACGAGCTTGTAATGACGCAAATGTTCATGGGGAGGACCGCGTCCCTCCCGGAGTTCGGGGTCAAGGTTCAGCGCTTTGCTGACCGAGACTATACAGCGAGGGAACGCTGCACTGCCTTGACGACGTCATCGACATCCTTGTCGGACATTTTCGCGGACAGGGGGAGGCTGACAGTTTGCCGGCCGATGCGGGTCGCGTGGGGAAACGCTTCGGGCCGCCAACCGAAGGTCTTCTGGTAATACGGGTGCTCGGGGATGCTGAGATAGTGAACGCCAACGCCGATGTTCTCCCGAGTCATCGCGTTCATGAACGCGTCGCGGGCAACGCCGGTCCGCGCCTCATCGACCAAGATTGTGTACAGATGGCGGGCGTGGCGGGTGCGCGGTTCGGCCGGAGCCGGCAAGGCAATAGGGAAGGCCGCAAGGGCGAGGTCGTAGTGCCGCCAAATCTCCTCGCGGCGGTGGGCGTTCACTTCGAGGCGGCGGAGTTGGGGAATTCCAATGGCGGCCTGCAGGTCCATCATGTTGTACTTAAAACCTGCTTCCGTGACTTGGTAGTGCTTGTAGCCATCGTCGGAAAATCGACGCCATGCGTCTTTGGACATGCCGTGCAGAGCGAGGGTTTTCACGCGCGCGGCGTCCGCCTCATCGCGCGCCACGACCATGCCGCCTTCGCCGGTGATGACGTTCTTCGTTACGTAAAAGCTGAAGCAACCGAAATCACCGAAGGTCCCCGCGTGCTTTCCGCCGTAGGTCGTTTCGATGGCGTGGGCGCAGTCTTCGATCACGCGCAGTTTGTGTTCCGCGGCTATCTGCATGATCGCGTCCATCTCGCACGGACGTCCCGCGAAATGTACCGGCAGGATCGCGCGCGTCTTGGGCGTGATGCACGCGCGGAGCGCCTGCGGATCGATGTTCATCGTCGCGGGGTTCACGTCGGCGAGGACGGGGGTGCAATTTGCATGGAGGATCGCGTTGACCGACGAGCAGAACGTCATCGGTGTCGTGATGACTTCGTCGCCCGGTTTCAAGTTCGCCGCGAGCAGACTGAGGTGCAGCGCGGCGGTGCATGAATTCACCGCGGCGACGTGTTTGACGCCGAGGTACGCGCGAAATTCGTCCTCGAACTGGGCGACTTTCGGTCCGGTGCCCAGCCATCCGCTTCGCATGACGGCCTCGACTTCGCGAATTTCCTCCTCACCGATAGCGGGACCGCCGAAAACGAGAAATTGATCTTTGGGGCGAATGGGACTTTCCGGCATGGTCGGCGTTCTAGCTATCGCGCGCGCTTCTTGAGGAGGAAGAGCATTCGCTCCTGATTGATGCGAATGCGCGCGAGCATATCGGCGATGAGGCCGGTAATAAACATTAGCGCGCTAAGCCCGATGAGCGCGCCGGACGTCATGCCCGCCCAAATGTGCGGCGTGAATTGACCGTTCAACAAGTAATGGATCAGAAGGAAGATTGCCAGGACCAGACCCAATGCGGCCAAGATCGATGCGATCGCTCCGAACAGGCGCATGGGATGGTAATCGCGGTAGGAACGGAAGATTATTTTCGCCGACTGAAAAGCATAGCGCGCGATGCTCGAAGCAACGCGGGACTTGCCGAATTCGCGCGTGCCCCGGATGCGTACTGGGACTTCGCGAATTTCCACTTCTTTGAAGGTTAGATCGAGAAAGGTCTCTTGCGTGTAGGTGAACGACCCGAAAAGGTTCAAATTCAGGAATGCGTCACGCGAGTACGCGCGAAATCCGCAGGAGACGTCATAGAAGCGTTTGCCGCATAGACTGCTGATTAGCCGCGACATCATCTGGTTGCCGTAAAATTTGACGCGGCTCATTTCGGGATACAGCGCGGGGTCGGCAAAGCGAGACGCGGTCGCCATGCCTGCTTGACCATCGAGCAGCGGTTTCAAGACGGCGTATGAATCTTCCGGCGCAAACTGACCATCGCCGTCCAAGGTCAGCAGATAATCGGCGCCGGAGGCGATGGCCCGTTCGACGCCGGTTTGGAATGCGGAGCCGACGCCACGGTTCCTCGGATGGCTCACGACCTGTGCGCCCGCTGCCCGCGCCAATTCGACCGTGTCGTCGGTAGACCCGTCGTCCACGATGAGGATGGAAACTTCCGTGATGCCGGGTATGGAACGTGGTATGCGGCGGATGACGTCCGTGATAGTGCGAGATTCGTTTAACGCGGGAATGACGACCAACAAGGAGACATTTTTCGCAAGGTCGGACATAGGCTCGGGGGACGAGGTCGCGGGGGACAAGGGCCGTTCCAGCGTGGTCCGATCCCGGTGCATATCCACTTTCTCCAATGATGAACGAAGCAGTATACGGCCTAGCGAAACATCGCGCAAAACGCAAATCGATCTGTTGTCGCGACTCGGCAGCAGTGTCGCGGCGGTTCGTTGGGCGCTTGGCCGCGCGATCGACTACGATTAGGCGCAACCCAGGGCCGACGTACTTCGCACAAAGGGGCAGCCTCAGATTGATTATCGACGCACACACCTTCGTCCATCCCGACAAGGATGGCTTCGGTCCGAACTACGATGCCACGCTCCAGAATTTGCTCGCGCAGATCGAATCGTCTCCCGTGGACCGCGCGATTCTATTTCCCGTCGCGTGCGATTGCGCTTACATCAAACGGTCGACGAACGAATTCGTCGCCCAAGTCGTTCGAGAGCATCCGAAAATTCTCAGCGGTTTCGCTTCCGTCCATCCGCTGGCCGATCCCGATGCCGTGCGAAACTTCGAGCACGCGGTCGTCGATTTAGGTTTAAGCGGACTGAAACTGCATCCGCGCTTTCAAGGATTCGCCACGAGCGACGATCGGATCGTCCCCGTCGTGCGCAAAGCCGCTGAAC
>JBGTJY010000873.1:0-7534 GCA_041744855.1 Candidatus Hydrogenedentales bacterium | reverse complement strand
TTAATCTCGCGCACCGTGATGGCGGCATGGCCCGTGTCGAACAATTCCACCGACGCAAGTCCCGTGACGTTTCCGCTCAGCGATACGATCTCGATGTCGACGGGGTCAAGGCTCACCGACGCAGCGGTGGTGAACGTAACGTCGAACGTGACGGGGCCACGCACCGTAATATCGGGCGACGGCTCGGCAATCGACACATATACACCCGACGGCGGCGACACGTTGACGACGCGCTGTGCGGTCACTTCGTGGCCCGCCGCGTCCGATACGCGATAGGTCAGTTCGTACGATCCGATTTCATTTGAATTGACTGCGCCATCCACCATCACCGACGCCGCGAGGTCTCCGTCCACATTGTCCGTCGCGGTGTAACCGGGTTCGACGAATGGCGCGCCAAACTCCAGCGTCATCGGATTCTCGCCGAGCAGCGTCAGCACCGGCGGTTCGAGCGGCAACACATTCACCACGCGAAGCGCCTCCGCCGAATTCCCCGACGCATCCGACACGGAATACGCCACACCGTATTGGCCCAGCGCCGAAGTGTTCACGGGATTGGCCACGACGATCGACGCCGTTAAATCGCCGTCGAAATTGTCCGTCGCGACCGCGCCGGCGTCGACGTACGGCACACCCAACTCGACGAGCGCCGGATTTGCCCCGAGAATACTGATGGCCGGCGGCGTGTCGTCTTCCCCGGGCAACGTCATCGCCCACAGTTCGCGGCCATGGACGCCGTCGTCCGCCGTGAAGTACATCCGCGCGCCCATCGTGACGCACTCGGCGGGACTACTGTATTCGACGCCCTCACGGATGTCCGCGACCATCTCCGTGCCGGCCTCGATTCCCGTACTCACCCAAAGCTCGCGGCCCGCGGATTGATCGGTCGCTACGAAATACGCAAAGCCGTTCGCGAACAAGATGGGCCCCGGCTGCGAAGTCCCCGGCGAACGAATATCCCGAACCATCCGCGTGCCCGCTTCGGTGCCGTCGCTCCACCACAATTCGCGATCCGTCGCCGATTGTGCGGCCGTGAACACAACTGCGCCGCCGCTCGCCGCCGTGATGCCCTCGGGAAACGAACCGAATGCGCCCGGCTCGGAATCGCACACCAGCACGGTCCCGCTGCTCGTGCCATCGCTGCGCCACAATTCGCGGCCATGAACGCCATCGTCGGCGCTGAAATAAATCCAGCTCCCCGACGCAGCAAGAAACATCGGAAACGACTGCCCGCCCGCGCGGATATCGCGGACCAGTACCGTGCCCGCTTCGGTGCCATCGGTGCGCCATAGCTCCTGGCCATGCGCCGGCTCGAACGCGCTGAAAAACAGGGCGCCGTTCGCGACGGTGAGGAACTGCGGGCTCGAGTGGCCGCTCGGATGAATGTCGCGCACAAGGACGGTCCCAGATTCCGTACCGTCGGTGCGCCAAAGTTCCTGGCCGTGCGCGTTGTCCGATGCGCTGAAATAAAGAGCGCCGTTGAACACGATCAAATTCTGCGGGAACGATCCGCCGCCGCTGTACAGGTCCGCGACCATGCGCGTGCCCGCCTCGGTGCCGTCGGAAATCCACAGCTCGCGCCCGTGCAGGCCATCGTCCGCGCTGAAAAAAACCTGTGCGCCGAAACCGGTCAGAAAACGCGGCGTCGAATCGCCGCCAAGAAGAATGTCCGCCGCGAGCCGCGTCCCGCCCGCGGTTCCATCCGTCCGCCAAAGCTCGCGCCCAATAACGCCGTCGTCCGCGATGAAAAAAAGATAGGTGGCCGTCGGCGTCAGGTCATCGGGCTCGCTCGATCCTGCCGTCGCGATGTCCGCAACCAAAGCCGTGCCCGCGGGCGACCCCGTACTGCGCCAAAGTTCTGAGCCGGTAATTCCATCGTCAGCCGCGAAATAAAGCGCGCCGTTGAACGCGGTCACGCCGCGAATCGAAGCGTCAGCCGGCCCCGGCACCAGGTCGACAGCCAGCACCGGCTCGGCCGCGAATCCCGGCATCGCGCCCAGTGCCCAACAAACTCCGCACACCCAAACACGCATGACCGCCGCGAAAGCATCCCCCACCGCTCGTTCCCAAACGGACTATCGGCGTTTCGCGCAAAAAACTGAAGGTCCGTAGTTCCGGCCCCGTCGAACTATCCACCTGAAAACTCATCCGGCGCGGCGTAACGACTGTGGCGACGGGTTAGGATTCTAAAAAACGAAGGACTCTCCGCAGGGGAGAGTCCTTCTGAACTAAAAAACTATTGAATTAGAGACAGCGGACGTTCTTGGCTTCCGGTCCCTTGCGGCCCTGGCCTGTTTCGTATTCGACTTTCTGACCGTCCTGGAGAGTTCGAAAACCGTCCGCGACAATGTTCGAGTGATGGACGAATACGTCCTCGCCCCCGGAATCCGGGGCAATGAATCCAAAGCCCTTCTCATCGTTGAACCACTTCACCGTACCCGTTGCCACTTGCGATACCTCCTGACCCGGCGTTTTCGATGCGCCGTTCTTCGCCCCTTACCTGACGATTTCGCGCAGACCCTCGGGGCCGTAAGGTCCTTCTCGCCCAGTTAGAACCACAGTAGAACAGAGCTTCAGCACGGTGTCAAGAGGGTTGGCCGTTTTTGGACGCGCGAAATTTTTGCGGAGAGGAGGTGGTATTCAAGACGGCCTCTATTGATCTGTGTTGAGGTGTTGCGTTTTTCGTCGAAACGAGGCCGATCTTTTTTTTGCGAAACAAGGGTGAATCAATTGACGAAACAAAGAATACCAAAGAAATTCCCGGAATCAGCGGGCCGCTAGTCCGGATTCGATCTCGTCGCTGATGCGCGTGGCGGCGTCGTGGGGATTCTTGTCGTCGCGGATGGGCCTACCGACGACGATGTAGTCGGCGCCGTCGCGGACGGCGTCGTGCGGGGTGCAGGGGCGTTTGTGTTCTTGGGTCGCGTTTCCGGCTGGGCGGATTCCGGGACAGACGACGAGGAATTCCGGGCCGAAGGTTTCGCGGAGCATCTTCGCGTTCTCGCCGCTGGAGATAACGCCGTCGGCGCCGTGGCGCTTCGCCTGTTCCGCGCGCCAACGGACATACTGCGCGGAGTCGCGAAACTTGTAGCTGTCGTCTGGGCCGACAAGCTTGAGCTCGGCTAGGTCGCCGGCGTTCATGCTGGTGAGCAGCGTGATCTGCAGGATCTTGAGATCGGCGTCGCCCTTTCCGAGCCGCGCGGCTTCGGCGGTTGCGCGGCCGCCGTAAATGGTGAGGAATTGAACGAGTCCCAAGTCGGCCACGCGGCGCACGGCGCTCTCGATGGTCGCCTCGATGTCGTCCATCTTGAGATCGAGGAAGACGTTGTTGCCTTGACGGGATATTTCGCGGACCACGTCCCAGCCCGCGCTCAGGAAGAGTTCGTAGCCGACTTTGAAGAACGCCGCGGCGCCGTTGAGTTGGGTGACGAGTGCGAGGGCGTGATCCGCGTTGTCGAAATCGAGTGCTACGATCAGGCGGTCTTTGGGTGCGATTTTGGGCATGGGTGAACGAATGATAGCAGATTAAACGCAGAGTCGCGGAGGGCGCAGAGGATCGCGGAGGTCATTTTTGGGCTAGGCGTTCCATGGTTACGACTGCGCGTTGGTGGGTGCCGGTGCTGATGGAGCCGGAGGGGGCGGTGACTTCGATGTCGAAGGTGAGACGGCGTTTTTGAATTTCCTTAAGGCGCGAGGTGATGGCGATCTGTTCGCCGACGCGGGCGGGTCCCGTGTGGCTGACGCAGACGTGGGTGCCGACGGTGGTTTCGCCTTCGTCGAGGTGCGGCGCGGCGTTGCGCAGGCAAGTGGCCTCGATCATTTGGATCATCGAGGGTGTGGAGAGGACTGGGACGGTGAGGTGGGGCGGGACCATGTGGGCTTCGACGGTGTAGGTGAGTTCGTTCTCGATGCCGGTGGCGAGCGTGGGTTTCATGGGGAGTTCCTTGGTTGGACGTAGTTTAGCGCAGAGGCCGCTGAGGATCGCAGAGATTGGGGGCGGAATTCACCACGGATACGCAAGAATGAACACTGGTAAGATTGAGGAGTTGTGAGATTTCGGGGAGATCGGGATGCGGGTCGCTATTGTGGGTTGTGGGGCGATGGGGGATGCGCTTGCGCGCGGGGCGGTCGCGGCTGGGTTTGAGATCGCGGCTTGCGTGGATAAGGTGCGTGCGCGGGCCGCGGAGTTCGCGGAGCGTTTCGGGGCGACTGCGATCGGTTGGGATGCGTTGTTGAAACGGCGCGACTGCGAGATTGTCGCGATCGCGACGCCGACGTTTGAACACGCTTCGCAGATTCAGGAGGCGATTCGCGCCGGGTTCGGGGTCGTGGTGGCGGGTCCGCTGTGCGCGACCGAGCGAGACGTCGAACGTGCCGTTTCGGCGGCGCGGGAAAAAGGTGTGCGGCTCGTACTCGCGGGTGAGGATCCGAACCGTGGCGCCTTGGACGCGATGCTGGCGCAGTACGCGAGCGGGCGAATCGGGAAGGCGGGATTCGTGCGTTGCGTGCGGCGCGAACGGCCGCCCACGGGAGAGAAGAACTGGTATCGCGACCACAACGCCGGCGGTGGCGTGTTGCTGAATTGCGTGCGGTTTGATGTGGCGTGGTTGGTCAATCTTTTCGGCGAGCCGCAGCGCGTGTTTTGTCAGCGCGCGTTGCATACGAAGCCGGGGTATGTCGAAACTGCGTTGGCAACGTTGCGATTCGCGGATGGACCGATGGCGCAGCTCGTGGGGTCGTGGAGCGAGGGGCATGTGCCGCGGACGACGATCGAGATTTGCGGGGATAGCGGGATGATTCAGTTTGATAGCTTGGATGCCGCGCAGTGGGGGGGCGGGGGGAACATCCCCCCAGGCTCTTCATTGCGAAGCCTGCCCCCTTCGAAGGGGGAGTTTTTGTTGCGGGCCAGCGCGGACGAAAGCGAGCGGATGGATGGCGCAGTTAGCGTGATTCGCGTTTTGGATGCGATGGGGCGATCGGTCGCGAGTGGGAAGGCGATCGGGATTGCGCGCGTGGGTGCGAAGTGATCTAGGACGAGAAAGAGTAAGAGAACGAGTTGTCATGAAGGCTCGGCCTTCTTCGTGGAACGAAAATGAGGTGTGAGCCGTTTTGTCGATTACGATTACGAGTTGTCATGAAGGCGGTGCCTCCTTCCTGGAAGAATGAAAATGCGGTGTAATCCGTTTTGTCGATTACGATTACGATTACGAAGCACGAGCACGAGGTGTGCCTTGTGAAGCTGTATTTTCGTAGCAGCACGAGCACGAGGGCGCGCGCCGAGATCGTATTTTCGTAGCAGAACGATTCGGGAATCCTTATGATTCGAATTGGCTTGATTAGTTTCGCGCACATGCATGCGTACAGTTACGCGGCGTGTTTGGCGGCGATCGACGACGTGGAGTTGGCCCGGATTTGGGATGACGATGCGCGGCGGGGGCGAGCGGCGGCGAAACAGTTTGGGTGCGCGTTCGTGCCGGAGCTCGAGGCGTTTTTGGGGTCGGGTCTCGATGGCGCGATCGTGTGTTCGGAAAATGTGACGCATCGCGCTATGGTCGAAGCCGCGGCGAATGCTGGGCTGTGTGTGTTGTGCGAGAAGCCGCTGGCGACGACGATCGCGGATGCGAAGGCGATGATCGCGGCGTGCGAGCGGGCGGGCGTTGGATTGGGGACGGCGTTTCCGTGCCGATTTATCACGAGTCTGCAATCGATGAAGGCGCAGGTCGATCGCGGCGACTTGGGCCAGTTGTACGCGGGGGCGTGCACGAACAATGGTCGCTTTCCGGGCGGGTGGTTTGCAGACACCGCGTTGTCGGGCGGGGGCGCGACGATGGACCACACAGTGCATGTGTCGGACGCGTTGCGATGGATCACGGGGCAAGAAATTGTGAAAGTGTATTGCGAGAAAGTGCGGGCGTTTCAGCCGCAGATCGATACGGACGATACGGGAAGCGTTCACTTCGAGATGGAAAACGGCGCGGTGATTTCGCACGTCGCGAGTTGGAATCGCGCGCGGAGTTTCCCGACCTGGGGGGATGTGACGATCGAATTGATCGGCTCGAAGACCGTGCTGGGCGTGGACGCGTTTCGTCAGAAGATCGATGTGTATGACGATGGCGCGATGAAGGCGGAGTGGGTCGGGTGGGGGGAGAATCCTGACCTCGGGTTGGTGCGCGATTTCGTCGAGTCGATTCGGGAGAAGCGGTTGCCGGCGGCGTCGGGGCTGGATGGGTTGCGCGCGGTGCAGGCGACGGTGGCGGCGTATCGTTCGGCGGAGACGGGGAAGGTGGAGAGGGTGGGGTTGCGGTAGTTCGGTCGGCGAGATTTGTAGGGTTGTTCTAACTTGGCGGCAGACTTGGGAGATGGGGGGAGATTCCCGCCTGCGCGGGAATGACGTAGAGCGTAGGAATGACGGTGTGATCGCGATTCGTTTATTCGATCAGATTCCCGTGTGGCCGAAGCCGCCTGCGCTGCGGTTGGTTTCGGCGAGGGAATCGACTTGAATCCAGGTTACGCGGTGTACGGGCGCGACTATAAGTTGTCCGATGCGGTCGCCGCGGCGGATCGTGACCGGGTGCTGGCCGAGATTGATGAGGAGAATTTTGATCTCGCCGCGGTAGTCGGAGTCGATGGTGCCGGGGGCGTTGACCATCGCGATGCCGTGTTTGAAGGCGAGGCCGCTGCGGGGGCGGACTTGCGCTTCGGTTCCCGCGGGCAGGGCGATGCGGATGCCTGTCGGGACGAGATTGCGTTCGCCGGGCGCGAGCACGAGTTCTTGCGAAATCGCGGCGCGCAAATCCATTCCGGCCGCGCCTTCGGTTTCGTAGGCGGGGAGCGGTAGATCGGCTGCGTGGGGCTCGACGGCGATTTCGACGCGGATCGGGCCGGCCATGACGCGAGCGGCGTTCAGCCCAGCGCGAAGGCGACGGGCTTCGCCGGCAACGGGCCAAGGATCGACGCGGCGCAATTCGACTCGACGAACGTTTCCTGCGCGAGTTGCCGGATTTGGTCGGCGGCGACGCTATCGACCTCGTCAATGATTTCGTCGATGGATATGATTTCGCCGAAATAGATGAGCGAGCGGGCGAGGCGCGCCATGCGGTTGAAGGTGCCTTCGAGCGCGAGCACGAGGCCGCCTTTGAGTTGCTCCTTGTTGCTTCGAAGCTCTTCATCCGGCACGACGTTCTCTGCCAAGTCGCGCAACTCCTCCGCCGCGATGTCGAGCGTGCGTTGCAAATTCTCCGGGGCCACGGCGGCGTAGAGTCCGAGCATGCCCGTGTGGCGGAACGGCGAATTGAAGGCGTAGACGGAATAGGCGAGGCCTTCATCTTCGCGAATACGTTCGAAGAGGCGCGAGGTCGAGCCGCCGCCGAGGATGCTTCCGAGCAAATCGCAAACAGGCCGGCGTTCGTCTTCGACCGGTTTGCCGGTGAATGCCATGGCGACGTGATTTTGCGCGACGTCGCGATCGATGGTTTGAATGCCCGGCGTGAATGCGGGCGCATTCGAGCCGATGTCGTTGGCGCCGCGGTTCATTCCG
>JBGTJY010000872.1:0-2378 GCA_041744855.1 Candidatus Hydrogenedentales bacterium | reverse complement strand
GATTCATCCGCGGCTGGCATGAACGCGACGACGAGGAGCTGCCGAGCATCGAATGGAAAACTCCCGCCGGCGGTGAAATCATCCTCAAGCGCGGCGAACCTCAGACGATCGCGCTTCACCTTCATAATCGTGGCAGCCGTTTCTATCTCGCCGAATTCAGCTCGCTCCCGGGGGCGATGCGCGTGCTCAAGAGCGATCGGCCTGATCTGGATTGCGTGCCCGGCGATGAAGGCGCGCCGGCGCTTGTCATCCCGCCTGGCTACCATCGAGTGCTGGAATTCACCTTGGACACGGCAGCCTTGGGAACCTCAGTGAAATTGAAGGACGAAGTGGGCGTCGTCATCAAATCGCCCCAACAATCGTCCGCGGTGGTCCGTGACATGCTCATAGCTGCAGCGCTAAGCGGAACCGAAGCGGCCATCGAGTGGGAAGTTGAAGACGAGTTCAGCGTTGCGGCGCCGAAGTTTCGAGTCGTTGAACCGCCGCGAATCGTAATACGATACTTGTTGCCCACGATCGACGGCGTGCAAACCTCCGTTGCGAACGAAGGCGCGATCGAACTTCACGACCTTGTACCGACCGAGCGGCTCCGTATCGAGTTTTGGATATCGAATGACGGAGACTTGCCTGTCACCCTCAAGCAGATTTACACCCGCACAACCCTGCACGCCGACGCGTACTGGATTAGCCGCGCGCGTCAAAGCGGGCCGCGTGAGTTACACCCCGGCGGCCAAGAGCCGTTCAACGTCATCATTGATTGCGCCGCGATCGAACCCGACGCCTACGAAATCCCCATCTGTTGCGAATTTGAGGGATGTCCCGAGTTTGTGTTTTCGCTCAAGTTCACCGTAATTGACGCAAAACAGTTCGACGGCGTCGTCGCGATCGACTTCGGAACCACGAATTCCTGCGTCGCGATCGCTCATCCGCGAGCGGCTGCAAAACATGCATCGACCCAGGTAGACGTCGTCAAGACCCGAGATGGCGCCTACTTCCCGTCGGTTGTGTATTACGTTAGCGGCCGCGACTACATCGTCGGGCATCGCGCAAAAAAACAAGCCGAACTCGTGCAGTCTCAGCGTGTCTTTCGAAACATCAAAAGGGCGCTGGCGCAGGAAGTTCGGAAAATCGACGACCATTTCGTCTCCGCTGGAGACGTCATACACGCAATTATCCGCGAAATGATTGCAACCGTTTCGGAACGCCAAAAGCTGGTGCCCCGACGACTGGTGATTACCGTCCCCGTCCTCTTCACCGAAATTCAGCGCCGGCTTATTCGCCAGGCGGCCAGGCGGGCGGCCCACGTTGGTTCGAAGTGGTCCCCACGTATCGAATTGCTCGATGAACCCACGGCGGCAGCGATGCACTATGTATTCGAGAATGAGAAAGAATTTGTAAATCTGCCCGCCAATGCCGCCAAGCGTGTCCTCGTATTCGATTTCGGAGGCGGCACGTTGGACGTGTGCATACTGGAGCTAACCCAAGAAGGCGCCGCCGTGCGGTCGCTCCGGGGAGACGAACAGTTAGGCGGAATCGATCTCGATAAGGCCGCCGCCCTAAATATTTCGCAACGCATCGCGGCACACGAAGATTGGTCCGGCCTGGCGACGGATGTAATCGAATGCCGCCGCAATGCATTCGAATCGCGATACGCTCGCCACTCTGAATTCGTGGACATGCGCAACGACTTCGCGACCGCGGCCGAGCGAGTCAAGATAGACCTTTCGAGTAAGGCACAGACCGATTTCAAAATAGCCTCCCATCGCCTCCTCGGTGCCGATGCGAAACCGCTCGGCGACGACGATTACCAAGGAACGATGACCGACGACGAGTTGGCGGCAATCCTCGACCCGCATTTGCAGCGCTGCGAACGCGTGGTCCAAAACGCATTGCGCGCCGCCGAGCTGGATCCGAAAGACATCGATATCGTTTTGATGACCGGCCAGGTAAGTCAGAGCCCTGCGGTACGCCAGCGCGTGAAAGCGCTCTTCGACGGAACAAAGGCCATCTTTCCCGACGATTTCCCATACAAAGAATGCGTGGCCCTAGGCGCCGCGCGCGCCGTTGAAAGGCGCGATGCCTTCAAGATAAAAGCGTTCGGACGCACGGTCGGCGCCATCGGTTGCCGAAATAATTCATCCATCTTCGAGACCACTTTCGAGACGATTCTCCCCGACGGACACCCCTACGGCGAAACGGGCGCCAAAACTTTCTCCGTCCAACTCGACGACCAAGGCCGCGGCGAAATCGAGCTGCTCAACAATCAAGGCAGTGACACGGTCATTACCGGATCGAATGGTTGGGACTTCCCAGAAATCGGCACCGTTCACGTCGTCGCGCCGGACCTTCCGGGTCAAGCTGTTCAGGTTCGGCTCGCC
>JBGTJY010000871.1:0-1967 GCA_041744855.1 Candidatus Hydrogenedentales bacterium | reverse complement strand
AGCGCATGCCGCGCCCGTAGCGCGGGTGGCCTCGAACTCATAAGTAGGGACGGTTCGGGAACCGCCCGAGTCGGTAGATTTACGTGGGTTGTAGAGTAATGGCGCCGATTCGGCGTATTGACGGAGAAGACAGTATGTATGCCGTGGTTGCAACGGGTGGCAGACAACTCAAGGTCGCCGCGGGCGACGTCGTCCGCGTGCAGCGGCTTGATGGTGAAATCGGCGATACGGTAAGCCTCGACGAGGTGAAGCTGCTTGCGACCGAGAGCGGTCTCATTACGGACATCGCGAAGCTGGCGTCGGCGAAAGTCTCGTGCACGATCACCGATCAGAATCGCGAGAAGAAAATCCGCGTGTTCAAGAAAAAACGCCGCAAAAATTATTCGCGCCAACGCGGACACCGCCAGTATTACACCGAACTCAAAATCAACGCGATCGAAGCGTAACGAAGGGAACATCGAGTCATGGCGCATAAGAAGGCGGGCGGTAGTTCCCGCAACAATCGCGACAGTCACGCGCAGCGTCTGGGCGTGAAAAAATTCGGCGGACAATCCGTCATCGCCGGCAACATCATCGTGCGGCAACGCGGTACGCCGTTTCATCCCGGCATCAACGTTGGCATCGGCACCGATCACACCTTGTACGCTCTCGCGGATGGCGTCGTGCGCTTTCGCTACTTCAAGAAAGATCGCCAGTGTGTCGACGTGGTCACAGACCTCGTCCCCGGCGCAGATAACTAAGCCCCCAACTGTTTTCGAAATGGCCGGCAATGTTCGTCGATCGCGTCAAGATCCACGTCAAGGCCGGTGGCGGCGGCAGCGGCTGCGTTAGTTTTCGGCGCGAGAAATATGTGCCGCGCGGGGGGCCCGACGGCGGCGACGGCGGTCATGGGGGGGACGTGATCCTCGTTGCAGACGCGCAACTCGCCTCGCTCCTCGATCTCAAATATCATCCCCATTGGAAAGGCGAGCGGGGCGTTCACGGGCAAGGGAGTGGGTGCCACGGCAAACGCGGCGAACCCAAGCGCGTGCATGTGCCATTGGGAACCGTCGTGCGCAGACTGCCCGAAGGCGAAATCGCCGCCGACCTCATGGAGCACGGCCAGGAATTCCTCGCGGCCCGCGGTGGCCGCGGCGGCAAAGGCAATGCGCGATTCGCCACGTCTACCGACAAGGCGCCGCACTTCGCGGAAGTCGGCGAGCCGGGCGAACAAAGCGAGTTTCTGCTCGAGCTAAAGCTGATCGCCGAGGTGGGGATCGTCGGCCTGCCGAACGCAGGCAAGTCGACTCTACTCGCGCGCATCAGCGCCGCGCATCCGAAAATCGCGGATTACCCATTCACGACGTTGAGCCCGAACCTCGGCGTTGCGGAACTCAGCGGGCACCGCACGTTGATGGTTGCGGACATCCCGGGAATTATCGAAGGCGCGGCGGAAGGCAAAGGCCTCGGGCTGGATTTCCTTCGCCACATCGAGCGCACGAAAGTTCTGCTCTTCCTGATCGACCCCGGTAGCATGGACGCCGCGGCCACGCTGGAAATCCTCGAACACGAACTCGCGGAACACAGCGAGGTATTCGCGTCGCGGCCGCGCGTCATCGCGCTGAGTAAGGCCGACATTCCCGAGAACCGCGAGCGCTACGAAGCGTTCACCGAACAGTATCCCGGCGCGCACTTCATTTCGGGCGTTACGGGTGAAGGCGTCGATGCGCTCCTCGAAGAGTTGTGGCAAACGGCCGAGCGACTCCGCAACGAACCGGAAGTCGAAGTGGAAGTGCCAGGACGCGAATATAATTACGAGCCGCCGTTCACGATTAAACGGACATCGAGTGGTTTTCGTGCGGCCGGCAAGTCGCTAATTCGCGCGATACGCATGACGGATTTCACCAACGAAGAGGCCGTGCGCCATCTTCAAAAGCGCCTCGATCGAATGGGCCTATTCAAAGCCCTCGAGAGAATGGGCGCGGAAG
>JBGTJY010000870.1:0-1804 GCA_041744855.1 Candidatus Hydrogenedentales bacterium | reverse complement strand
CATAACCGCGCGGCGCGTCCACCACCCGCGCGCCAGCGTCGCGCGCGCGTTGCGCTGTGAGATCGGTGCTGCCGTTATCGACCACGATCACTTCGCGGGGAATTCCCGTGGCGAGAACGGCGCGCACCACGTCGGCGATCGGTTCCTCCTCATTCAACGCGGGAATGATGACGGAGACGTTCATCGGATGGGTGCAGCGGATGCCTGTGCTACGCCGCTATGCCTGCGCGACGCGATGAACGATGCCGTTTGCACGGAGAATGTCGGCGGCTTCGCTGAAGTAATCTTTCACGTCGGCCTGGGTGCGGATCCAATCCAGATAACGCCCGATGCCAGTCGCGAGATCGACCTGCGGCGCGTAGCCGGCCGCACGGATGCGGTCGGTGCCGCTGGTAAGATGGCGCATCTCGCCGGGACGAAATTCGCCCTTCGCTTCCACGGGAATGTGAATACCGAGCGCGTCGGAGATTTGCTCGGCCACTTCGCGAATTGTGACGCCCTGGCCGCTGCCGACGTTCACCGGCAAGCCATCGAGCTTGTCCGTGGTGGCGGCGAGAAGATTGGCGCGCGCGATGTCTTCCACGAAGGAGAAATCGCGCGTTTGCTCGCCGTCTTCGTAAACGACGGGCGGGAGATCGTTCAGGAGACGCGTGCAGAAGATCGCGATCACGCCCGTGTAGGGATTGAAGATGGATTGGCGCGGCCCGTAGGTGCAGGAATAGCGGAGCGCGACGGTGGGGATGCCGGCTCGTTTGCCCCCGAGGAGGACGAGTTTCTCCTGATCGACTTTCGTTAGACCGTAAACCGTTTCGCCGCCGACGGGCGCTTCCTCCGGCGTGGGCGCGCTCGTGGTTTTCTCGTCGCAGATCGGGCAATGCACCGACCAATCGCCTGCGCGAAGTTGTTCGATCGGACGAACGGCGGGAAAGACGAGACCGTGTTGCGGACAGGTGGCGGCGCCTTCGCTGTAGACGGCCTGAGACGACGCGACGACGACCTTTTTGATCGGCAGGTTTTCTTCGCGAATGACTTCAAGCATTTGCGCGGTGCCGAAGCTGTTTACATGCACATACTTTGCGATCTCGGGCATGTAGCCGCCGTAAGCCGCTTCGTGGAATACGACGTCGATATCCTGCAACGCGGCTGTGATATCGGCGCGCTCGCGCATGTCGCCTCGTAGGAATTCCGCGGCAGGGTTGATCCAGGCGGGTTTGCCAAGTTTGTGGGTGTTCGGCTCGAGGTTGTCGAAAATGCGGACGCGCCAGCCTTCGTTCACCAGCAGGTCAGTAAGATGCGAGCCGATGAGGCCCGCGCCCCCAGTTACTAGGGCGCGCTTTTGGTGAGGGTTTGTCTTCATTCGATCTTTACATGGTGAACGTTGTCATCCCGAGCCGCGGAGACGGCCGAGGGATCTCCCCGTCGCTCTATTGTCACACTCGTGCGGTTGCGCCTCCATGACTGTTCTGCGTGGATCGGTTTTTCTGAACGGAATGTCTTCCCTTCGATTGCGAGATCCCTCGGCCGTCTCCGCGGCTCGGGATGACTGCGAACACTCATTCCAGTGGCCAAATGCGTTCGCGGCCTTCCTTTTCGATCAGCTTTTCGAGAAAGACGCGTGTCTCCGGGGCGGGATCGCCCGCGTTTGCGCCCCCCAGCAACTCGTCGCACAAACGCCGGAGCGTGGCGCGATCGTCCACATCGTACCATGTCGGCAAGAGTTCCACTTCCACTCCGATTTCGTTCGCGCGTTGCAAGGTCTGCTCGAGAACGCGCGCGGTGCTCCAATCAATCTCCTCGAACAAAC
>JBGTJY010000869.1:0-7593 GCA_041744855.1 Candidatus Hydrogenedentales bacterium | reverse complement strand
CACGGGGGGCACGGGGAGTTCTAGCGCGAGGGTTCGGAGATTACTCGGACTTCGCCGATTGCTTCGGGAGAATCGGCGAGGAATGCGATCGATTTTGATGTGATTGGATCGAGGGCGTTCGGGGCGATTTCGGCGAGGGGGATCAGGACGAATGCGCGATGGCGAAATTCGGGGTGTGGAATCTTGAGGGCGGGCGAGTCGAGGATGCGGTCGTCCCACAGGATAATGTCGATATCGAGGATGCGCGGCCCCCAACGCATGGAGGAACGTTCGCGTTCCAAAGTCGTTTCGATCCGCTTCAGGGCAGCGAGGAGGTCGGCCGGTTCGAGGTCGGTTTCGATTTCCGCGGCCGCGTTGATGAACGCGGGCTGGTCGACGACGCCGATGGGCTCGGTCTCGTAGAGGCTGGAAACCCGCGTGACGCGCGTGGATGGAAGCGACCGGATGGCGTCGAGGGCGGCATGCACGTTCTCTGCGCGATCCCCCAGATTACTGCCAAGGCCCAAGTAAACGGGCAGGGCTACTCTCGCGAGCGCGGTTGCAACACCCAGCTCGTGATGTACGTCAGGCGGCCGAGACTGTAGCCCTTGGGCGTCTTCATGCGCTTGACGACGTCGTAGCCGCGGAACATCGATAGCCACGCTTTTCGCAGGCGAGACGAGGTCTTGATCATTCCTCTGGAGAGGAGCTGGCTGGTGCTGTCTACAAATGGATCGGTCATGATGGCAAGGTCCTGCGTGCTGGTAGCCGACCGCGTTCGTTACGCATTCCCCGATCCTAAACTTCGCCAATGCGTAGCGGCGGGTCGAAAACTCGATTCACTTACGAAAATGGATGATGAATAAATAATTCGCCCTTGGTGAGGATTATAGTCAGGTCCACCAATTTTAGCAAGAATCTCAGTCTGAATCTGATTTCGCCGTGTGCTTCTACAGCGTGAGCGGGTAACTCAGGCTCTCATACGCCTCCGACGACGTGTCCAGCAGCCGCCTTGGGGCGCATCCCAGCTTGGTGCCGACGGGGATAGCCGTCGGGTAATCGTTGTTGAAGCAGGCGAGGCAGAACTCGTTCATCGGCAGGCCCGTCGCGGCGACGAGGCCTTCGATGGTCTGGAAGCCGAGCGAGTCGACGTCCATTTCCTCGCGCATTTCGTCGATGGTCATCCGGGCCGCCATCAGGTTTTCTTTGTTCGGCGTATCGATGCCGTAGTAGCAGGCGTTGATGATCGGCGGGCAACTGATGCGGAAATGAATTTCCTTGGCGTCGCACTTGCGGAGCATCTTGATGATTTTTTTCGCGGTCGTTCCGCGCACGACGCTGTCGTCAATGAGCACGATGCGCTTGCCTTCGATGGCGGACCGGGCGGGGTTCAGCTTGATGCGCACGCCGAAATCGCGAATCGTCTGGTCCGGCTCGATGAATGTCCTGCCGACGTAGTGGTTCCGAATGAATCCCATGTCGAAGGGAATGCCCGACTCGTGCGAGTAGCCGAGCGCGGCGGGGTTCGAGCTGTCCGGCACGGCCATGACCACGTCCGCGTCGGCGGGCGAAGACTTCGCGAGTTGCCGGCCGAGTTCCTTGCGGACGGTGTCGACGCTGCGGCCAAAGATGTGGCTATCGGGCCGCGCGACGTAGACGAATTCGAATATGCACGAGCGCGGCGTGCGCGGCGCGAAGGGCCGGATCGATTCGATACCGCGGCTGGAAATGGTGACGATTTCGCCCGGATCGATTTCGCGCACCCATTTCGCGTTGATGATGTCGAGTCCGCAAGTCTCGCTTGCGATGATGTGCGATTTACCGAGCCGGCCAATCCAGAGCGGCCGGAACCCGAGCGGGTCACGCCCGGCGACAATCGTCTCGCCGTCGGTCGCGAGAATGGAGTAGGCGCCGTCGACCTGTTTCAGCGCTTCGATCACGCGATCGACGAAGCGGTCCGCCTTCGAGCGGGCGATGAGGTGAATGATCACTTCGCTGTCGGTGGTGGATTGGAAAATCGCGCCTTCGGCCTCGAGTTTGTCCCGCAACTCATCGGCGTTCACGAGGTTGCCGTTGTGTCCGAGCGCCATCGAGCCGCGCGCGTAGTCGACGGCAATGGGTTGGACGTTTTTGAGGTCGCTCGCGCCGAACGTCGAATAGCGGACGTGGCCGATCGCGTGGTTGCCGGTCAGGCGTGCGACGCGGTGCGGCTTCATCACGTCGCCCACGAGGCCGATGCCGCGATGGGCGAGCAATTGGCCCTCGTCGCTGCTGATAATGCCGCAACCCTCCTGGCCGCGATGTTGCAACGCGCGCAGGCCGAGATAGGTCAGGCTGGCGGCTTCGTCGTGACCGTAGACTCCGAACAGTCCGCATTCGTCGCGGAGGTGATCGTCGGAGGTGTCGCGTAGTACGACGGGTGGGAGTTGTGTGCCGAGTGAACATCCCCCCAGGTGTTTGTGTGAAAAACCTGCCCTCTTCAAAGGGGGACTTGTGCTACATCCCCCCAGGTGTTTCTGTGAAAAACCTGCCCCCTTCAAAGGGGGACTTGGGCTACATCCCCCTAAATCCCCCTTCAAAGGGGGACTTTTTTCGCGTTCCGGCAAGTCCCCCTTTGAAGGGGGATTTAGGGGGATGTTAGGTGTGCGAGATAGTACGTTTGATTGGAGGTCCACCCCTTAGAACTCCTTCCCGCCGGTTATGAGGCGATACGCTTCCACGTACTTCTCACGCGTCTTCTGGATGACGTCACCCGGGAGAGGCGGCATGGGTGAGTTCTTGTCCCAGTCCGTCGTTTCGAGATAGTCGCGGACGAACTGTTTGTCGAAGCTGGGTTGGCCCCGGCCGGGTTCAAATCCCGCGGCAGGCCAGAACCGCGAGGAATCGGGCGTGAGCACTTCATCGGCGAGCACGAGCATGCCGTCGCGCACGCCGAATTCGAATTTGGTGTCGCAGAGGATGATGCCTTTGGTCGCCGCGTAGTCGCGGCCGCGTTCGTAGACTTTGAGCGAGGCGTTTGCCGCGGCGGTATTCCAGCGCTCGCCGATGATTTCGGCGGCTTGATCAGGACCGATGTTGATGTCGTGGCCGTCGGTCGCCTTGGTCGCTGGGGTGTAGAGCGGCTCGGGCAGTTTGCTGGATTCCACGAGGCCGGAGGGGAGTTTAATGCCGCAGACGGTCTCGGACTTTTTGTATTCCTTCCAGCCGCTGCCCGCGAGATATCCGCGGATCACGAATTCGACGGGGAACATTTCGCACTTGCGTACGAGCATCGAGCGGCCTTCGAACTGCTCGGGATGTCTGCGAAAGGCCTCGGGGAAGTCCGCGAGTTTGGCGGAAATCAGGTGGTTCGGCACGATGTCGCGCATCATTTCGAACCAAAAAAGCGACATCTGCGTGAGAATTTTGCCCTTGTCCGGGATGCCTTCGGAGCTGACCCAATCGAAGGCCGAGATGCGGTCCGTCGCGACGATGAGCAGCTTGTCGCCCAGGTCATAGATGTCGCGCACTTTTCCCCGCGCGGTCGGTTGCAGGCCGGGGGCGCCTGTCTCGCGAAGGGCTTGGGCAGTGGCGGTCATGCGTAGGTCGGCTCCTTAACAGTGTTGCGCTGGAAAAACCGGGTATCCTGCAAGAACGGTTCGTTGACTGAAAGCACCTCATCGAGCAATGCGCGGCACTTTGACGCGCCTGGCATCAGCGGATGCGCAAGCATCGCCTGGTACGCGGCCTCGCGGTCGCCGTGCACGGCGGCCTCGACGGTCAGCGTCTCGTAGGCCTTGATCTGTTGCATGAGGCCGCGGATGGCGGGCTCCGGCGGACGCTGTGGAATTGCCCGCGCGCCGTGTTTGCCGATCACGGCGGAAACTTCGACGGCCGCGTCATTGTCAACCGTTGGCACCGCGCCGTCATTCCGGCACGACACGATCTGTCGCACGCCGCGATCGTTTTCGATCGCGTCGATGAGGTAGAACGCGGCGGTCGAGTAGTGCGCGCCGCCGCGTTTCGAAAGTTCCGCGGGTTTCTCGGTCAAGTTTGGCTGGCGGTACTTCTCAAAGAGGGACGCCTCGAGGTCGATCACCTCTTCGCCGCGCGTGCGTTTCTTGGATTTCAGATGCGCGAGCGATTCGTCGGCCGCATAGAAATACTGCAGGTAGAAATTGCAAAACATGCGGAGGCTTTGCATCGCCTCGACCATCGCCAAGCGGATTGGTTCATGTTCCCATTCGGCAGCGGCGTTCGCGATGAAATGATCGAGAATCTCTTCCGTGCGGTCCTCGCCGTTGACCGAAAATCCGCGTACCCACGCCAGGTGGTTGAGTCCGACGTAGTCGAGCGCGACATCTTCGACGCGGCAATTCGCGTATTTCACGACCTCCATGAGCATGCCGATGGGGATGTTGCACAGGCCGATTGTTTTCACCGGACTGTGACGCAGTACCGCTTCGGTGATGAGTCCCGCGGGGTTCGTGAAGTTGAGGAGATAGCCGTCCGGCGCGGAGTCTTCCATTGCGCGGGCGACATCGAGAATCCGCGGGATGGTCCGCAAAGCGCAAGCGAATCCGCCGATGCCGGTCGTTTCCTGGCCGACAATGCCGTGGCGCAGGCCGAGTTTTTCATCCGCGACGCGCGCCGCGGAACCGCCGACGCGAATCTGGGTGACGACATAGTTCGCGCCCGCGACGGCCTCGTGCATATCGCTGGTCGTGTGGATGGCAAACGGATTGCCGTGACGCTGCCCCATGCGCCGCGCGAGCCCCGACGTGATGGCCAGGCGCTCGGCGTTGGGGTCCATCATCCACACTTCGGAGACGGGGATGGAGTCCAGGCGCGCGAATAGGCCGTCGATCAATTCAGGCGTGTATGAACTCGCGCCGCCGATCACGGCGATCTTCATCTGCTTCGAAGCCATGGGCCTCGTCGTCCTCCCCACCAGCCCGTGCGAGGATCGCCTTCGCGTGCGGGGTGCGTTTGGTTCGCCCCGCTACACGATATCGCATAATCGGCCCGACCGAATGATCGGCTGGACCGCATGACCGCAAATGGCCTTCCCTTAAAGCGTTAGCATACGGTTAGGGTGCGGGGAAGTCAAATTTCGCGGGCTTTATAATGGTGATTAGACTCGGACCGTCCCACGACGCTGCCGTACCCGTCATGGCGAGGAGACGCCGACAGGTGTCGACGTGGCCATCTCGGATCGACGCGCGAGACCGCGGGTTTCGCTTCGAGCCCCAGATCGCCACGTCGGCTCGCTGCGCAGCCTCCTCGCGATGACGGTTTTGGGTCATCGCGATGACGGATCGACGGTTACTTCTTGAAAAGATAACCGCACTCGCGGAGGCTGTTGCCCGTGCCGTCGTGTACGGAGTATTTCCCGCCGGACCACATCGTCACGCCGGCGTGCGTGCCCGATTTGTTCACTAGATAGAATCGGACGTCGAAGTTCGGGCGGCCGTTTTCGTTGAGCAGGTAGGGCTCGACCGTGTTGTCGGCGATCCGTTGCAACACGCGCAGGCCCGCCTCTTCCGGCGAATGACCTTGGCGCATGAACTCGACTCCCAGAAACGATGCGCAGGTTTTTAGGTTCGCCTCGCCGCGGCCCGTGCTGCCGCATGCGCCGACGTTGTTGTCAACGTAGAGTCCCGCGCCGATGATCGGCGAATCCCCCACTCTGCCGGGTATCTTGTAAGAGAGGCCGCTGGTAGTCGTGACGCCGGAGATATCGCCCTTGGCATCCACCGCAAGGCAATTGATCGTGCCGTAGGTGAACGCGATATCGGAATCTTCCGCGCGCGACGTACGTAGTTCTGGGCGCAGCCGGTCTTGCGGATTGATCCAGTCGTCTTCGGTGCTGAGGTTTTGTTTCCATCGAAGCCAGCGTTCGCGCGCCTTCTCGGTGAGCAGTTCCACGTGATCGAAGCCCATCGTCCGCGCGAATTCGTACGCCCCTTGGCCCACGAGCAAGACGTGGTCGGTTCGTTCCATGACCAACTTTGCGACGCGCGAGGGGTACATGATGTTCTCGATGGACGCGACCGAACCCGCGCCGCGCGACGGACCGTGCATGACCGACGCGTCGAGTTGGACCACGCCGTCCTCGTTGGGAAGCCCGCCGTAACCGACGGACATGTCGTCGGGGTCTTCTTCGACGAGGTTTACACCCGCGACGACGGCATCCAGCGTATCGGCACCGGTGCGGATCATTTCCATGGCCTTCGCCGTCGCGCGCAAACCGTTCTCGGAGGACACGACTACGGGATTGCGGACGGACGGTGACGCCGTTGGTGACTCGACGGGCGCTTGCGCTTGGGGCTGTCCCAAAGTCGCAACAGAAACGCCGGCTACTGCTGATGAAATGAACGCGCGTCTATCCATTGAACCAATCCGTCATTCGTGCCCTTTGTCGAGTACACGTAAGTGAGAATTAACGTACTTGAACAGCCTCAGTGCGGAGAAAGTAGAGAATCCGATCGTACATACCCCTATCGTGAGAAACAGTGGTTCTGATGTTCTGGCGAATGCAAGAAAATAGATCGCGAAACCGAGGACGTATACATGAAGCACTATCGTTAAGACAGCAAACTCCCGGTCAACTCGAGGTGCGTTCCAATTGCCCGGACGCATTCCTATCCAACCGACGATTCCCATCAAGGGAACCATGAAGAAGTTGCTGCAGGTAGACAACAGAAATTCCGCGGCCAGGATGCAGATGAACCCGAGCACCAGCACCGCGCCGTGAAGAACGTGGAGCTCATCCCACGTGGGCGTTTTCCGAAGGCTAACCATAACGCATGCCACTCGCCAATAAGTCGTCGTCGCGTTATTCGTGCGACACTGCCACGTCACTCACAATTTGGACGGTTACGTTCGTCACGCCGGGGCTGTTCTTGAAGGTCATGTCGAGATCGATGGGTTCGCCGCGGCGATCGATGCTGGCCTTGGCGTGTTCCTCGGCGCGCGAGGATTTCTTGTCGAGTCCGGCGATTTCACGCAAGCGTGGCACCAACTGCTCGGGGGACTTCTTTGGGGGATGCGGGAAGTCGATCTTTTCGCCCTGCCACTGGAACGCGATCTCGGGCCGGCCTTCGCCTTGTTTGATATGGATTTCGCGGGAATCCAAACGGGCTGCTTCGAGAATCAAGCTCTTGATGTAGATGTCGAGCGAATCTGCGGACATATGCGGATCCTTTCCGTTGCGTGTGGGAATTTTGAAGGTCGTAGTATAGCGGCTGGGGGCTTGGGAGGAAATTAAACGCGGAGGCGCAGAGGACGCGGAGGATCGCGGAGGGTCTTCGAACTTAAACCCGACGTCTTCATTCGGCCTTGTTTTCGGGTGAGTTGGCGAGAATAATTCGGGCTTCTGCGGGCGGTTGGAGACGGAAGGATTTCGCATGTTGGGTTGGAATTTGCGGGCGGCTATTGGCTGCGGGATAGCGAGCCTGGTTGTGGTCGTGGCACACGCCTACGACTACGACGCGGGCGACCCGGCTCAGGGCGCGGGTCCGCAGGCGCCGTGGCGCGCGTATGCGCAGTGGGACAAGGTGGACGAAGTGGGCACGCGCGAGATTCATGTGCATACGACGGACCCGAAGTACATCACGCCGAACGTCAGCTATC
>JBGTJY010000868.1:0-4409 GCA_041744855.1 Candidatus Hydrogenedentales bacterium | reverse complement strand
TTGAATTGTGGAGGGCGTTTTTCGACGAAGGCCTGCATCGCCTCGATCAGATCCTGCGAGTGCAGGCGGGAGGCGTTCCATTGCGCTACGAAGTCGAGGCCTTCTTCGGTGGGGTGTTGTTCGGAGAAGTTGAGGACGGCTTTGGTGCCTTGGACGGCTAGGGGGGAGTTGGCGGCGATTTCGGCGGCGAGCGCGCGGGCGGCTTCGAGGAGTTCGTCTTTGGTGTCGTAGATGTCGTTGACGAGGCCGCTGCGGAGGGCTTTGTCGGCGCTGAGGCGTTTGCCGGTGTAGGCCATTTCGCGTGCCATTCCTTTGCCGACGATGGGCGTGATGCGTTGGAGGGTGCCCACGTCGGCGACGATGGCGATTTTGGTTTCGTGGATCGCGAAGGTGGCGTCTTTGGTGCAGAGGCGGATGTCGCAGGCGGTGGTGAGGTCGACGCCGCCGCCGATGCAGTGTCCGTGCACGGCGGCGATGACTGGTTTGCGGCAGCGCTCGGGCGCGCTGATGCAGTCTTGTAGATGGCGGATGTGTTTGTAGAGCGTGTGATTGCGCGTCGCTTGGGAGCCTTCGCCGTTTTCAGTGAGGATGCCTTGCGACGCGGATTTGAGGTCGAGGCCCGCGGTGAAGATGCGGCCTTCGGCCCAGAGGATTGCGACGTTGAGCGAGTCGTCGTTGTCGATTTCGTCGAAGACGCGGTTGATCTCTTCGAAGAAAACCGGCGCCATCGCGTTGAGACGGTCGGGGTTGTTGAGGACGACTTCGGCGATGGGGCCGGTGCGGTCGAGGCGGATTACGGTGTAGGGCGTGGACATTTTTGGGGTCTCGGGTCTCGGGTCTTGGGTCTAGGGGTTAGGGTTTCGGGGGTGACGGTATCATCCGCCCGAATCGGCCTTCAATGGACATTCCGGGAGGGACGCGGTCCGCCGCGTCCGGGATTGCCGCCGCGATCTGCCACATGACGCATAGCGCCGAATCGAGCGAAGAGATTCCCGCCTGCGCGGGAATGACGTGTTAGTGGTGGTTTACGACTACGAATCGATGGCCGAGGGGACCGAGAGGATCAACGCGCTGGGGTGGTCTGGCCCGACGTGGATCGTGTTGTTTGCCTTGCGCAGGTTTTCTTCGTTGGGGAAGTCTTCGCCGGTGTTGGGGTTTTTCTCGAAGCGGGGGTAGTTGCTGCTGGAGATGTGCACCGAGATGCGGTGGCCTTTGTCGAAGATGATGCTGGTTTGCCAGAGGTCGATGTTCACCTCGACGACTTCGCCGGGCTTCGCGGGTTTGGGCTCCGTGAAATCTTCGCGGAATTTCAGGCGGTGGATGCCGTCGTGAATAAGGATTTCTTTGCCGTCGGGATAGATGTCGATCAGTTTCGCGGTGAAATCGGTGTCGGCGGCATCGGTGCTGACGAAGAGGCGCACGGAGATCGGGCCGGTGCATTCGATTGGGGCTTCGAGCGGTGCTGTGACGAACTTGAGCACATCGGCGCGTTCTCCGATCGCGCGCTGATCGAAGGGACCCGCGGGTGGAAACAAGTTCGCGCCGCCGCGGGATGGACACGGATTCGCGGGATCGTAGACGTACGCAAATTCGTCCGCGGTCGACGGCGTCGTGGATAGCATCAAGTCGCTCGCAAGGTAATAGGGCGTGGGCGTGATCGGAAACGGCGGCCACGCGCTCGCCGTGCGCCATTCGTTGCCGGGCGCATCCGCGTTCACGCAATCGCCCATGGTGTAGTAATGCACGCGCGGCTCGGTGGCGAGGCCGGTGTCTTTGCCGAGCAGCCAATGTTCCATGAAGCGATCGTGCAGCTTGCCGAAATCGAAGTTGAAGTTGTCAGGGAAGGTGAGGTCGCCGATTTTTTGCATGACGCCGTGAATCCACGGTCCCATCACAAGATACTGGTTGCCGCGCGCGCCCTCTCCCCCATGTTGTTCGCGCGACGTGAAATTCTCGATCGTGCCTTTGCCGAAGATGTCGAACCAGCCGCCGACGTGCAGCGCGGGCGCGGTGATTTCGGGCGCGCGCGCGGCGACGTTGTGCCGCTGCCAGAATTCGTCGTAGGCCGGGTGCGCCTTCCAGATATCGAGCACGTGTTCGCTCTTCTGCGCCTCGAGCCAGCCTTCGGCGAGGACCTTGTGGAACACGCCGCCTTGGTAGGCGATCTGATCGTAGAAATTCGACGCGGCGACGACCATCGATTGGCAGGTGATGTCCTGCGTCGCGCCGGCGAGTAACGCTTGCGTGATGCCGAGCGCGGAGCCGCCCATCGTGCCGATTTTGCCGTTGCACCACGGTTGCGCCTTGATCCACGCGACGGTGTCTGCGCCGTCGTGGCGTTCGCCCCAGCCGTCGTCGCCGAATGCGCGATCGATGTCCTCACTGCCGCCGCGGCCGCGGGTGTCTTGTGCGACGAGCGCGACGCCTCGGGCGTTCCACGATTTCGCTTCGCCGGCGTGTCGTTCGCGGCCGTAGGTCGTGCGCACGAGAATCACGGGTAACGCGGGGCCGCCGGTCTCGGGGAGGTAGTAGTCCGTGGCGAGGTGCTTACCGTCGGTCATGGCGACCATGGCGGTTTCGACGGCGAGGGCGGGGAGCGCGAGGAGAAACGCGAGGGTAATTAGGACGAGGCATCGGTGCATGGGAATGTCTCCTGTGATTTACCGCGGAGGTCGCGGAGGACGCAGAGGATTACGACGGAAGGTTTTGGATTGTTTCTTTGATGTGTTTCCACGCTTGTTCGACGTGGCGCATTTCGGTTGCTGGGCCGCCGGTGGCGAAACGGATGACGTAACGTCCGCCGAGTTTGGTGTGGGTGACGAAGATTTCGCCGGATTCGATGATGGCGCGATGTAGCCGCTCGGTCTTTTCGTCGCCGCCCGTGTGCCGAAAGCAGACGAGGTTGAGCGGCGCGGGCGCGACGCGTTCGAGGTCGGCGTGCTGATCGACCCAATGCGCGAAGGCCTTGGCGTGTTCGACTCCGCGCCGAATGTGTAGGCGGATGCCGTCGGCGCCGTAGTGCCGGATGACGCACCAAAGTTTCAGTGCGCGAAATCGGCGGCCGAGCGGAATTTGCCAGTTCCGATAATCAATGACGCCTTCGTGCCCCGTGCGCAGATATTCCGGCACGACAGTAAGCGCGCGCGTGAGCGATTCGCGATCGGCGACGTACATGCAGTCGCAATCGAAATTGGTGAGCATCCATTTGTGGGGATCGAAACAATAGCTGTCCACGCGATCGAGGCCATCGTTGACGTACCGGAACTCCGGGCACACCGCGGCGGCGCCTGCCAGCGCCGCGTCGACGTGCAGCCATATCTTGTGTTGCTGCGCCACGTCGGCAATCGCGGGCACGGGATCGATCGCTGTTGACGACGTGGTCCCGACGGTCGCGCAAATAAACGCGGGTGTTAGCCCTTCGCGAAGGTCCTTTTTGATCTGGCGATCGAGCGCCTCGGGCAACATCGCGTAGTCGCCATCGACGGGAATCCGGCGAAGGTTCTCGCGGCCGAGGCCCGCGATCATCATCGCCTTTTCGACGGACGAGTGCGCCTCGCGCGAGGTGTATCCCGTCAGCGATTGTCCGAGGCCCTGATCGTTCGTGAAACCGTTCGTGGCGCGTTCGCGTGCGGCCAGGAGCGCGCAGAGCGTCGCGGATGACGCGCTGTCTTGAATGACTCCGCCGCCCGCGCCAGTCGATCGAAACGCTTCCGGCAGGTGCAGCATTTCGGCGACCCAATCGAGCACGTGCGTCTCGAGCTCCGTGCAGGCGGGGCTCGTCGCCCAGAGCATGCCTTGCACACCGAGGCCGGAAGAAATCAGATCGCCGAGAATCGCGGGCCCGGAGGCATTCGCTGGGAAGTAGCCGAAAAAATTCGGCGATTGCCAATGCGTGATTCCGGGAAGAATGATTTCGCTGAGGTCGCGAAGAATGACATCGAAGTCCTCGCCGGATTGCGGCGCGTGCTCCGGCAGATTGGCGCGAATCTCGCCGGGGGTGACCACCGACGCGACCGTACGATCGGCCACCGTCTCCATGTATTCCGCGATCCAATCGATCGCGGCGTGACCCCACTTGCGGAAATCCTCGGGCGTCATGTGTGGCGGCGCGTCATCTTTCGAGAGGGATTCCGCCGCGAGACGCTGCCAGGTCCGGCGTCGTTTGCGCGCGCGGTCGAACGGCGACTTACCCGGCATGGGTATTGGATTCGGCTGGAGATGCGGGCGCTGGGGCGGCGGCGGGCGCGCGGTGTCGAGCGACCAACGTCGGGTCGATGATCGTGCCGTGGACTTGCTGGTTGTGGCTGTGCGCGAGTTGGTGCAGCGCGAAGGCGTGGTCCATCGCCTGGCGGCGGCCCTGCGCATCTTCGGCGGCATTCACCGCTTCCTTGGCGAGCTTCAGTGCGAAC
>JBGTJY010000867.1:0-5641 GCA_041744855.1 Candidatus Hydrogenedentales bacterium | reverse complement strand
AGCGCGGGCAGAGGCCTCGCCCGCACATGCCGTAGTTGCCCGCGCCGTAGGAATCGCCCACGAATACGGTGTACTTCGGGACCGTCGAGCATGAGACTGCGGCGACCATCTTCGCGCCGTCTTTCGCGATGCCGCGGGCTTCGGCTTCGGAGCCAACCATATAGCCTGTCGTGTTTTGGAGGAACAGCAACGCGATATTGCGCTGGTTGCACATTTCGATGAAGTGCGTGCCTTTCAGCGCGGATTCGTTGAACAGGATGCCGTTGTTGCCGAGGATGCCGACGGGATACCCAAAGATGTGCGCGAATCCGCAGACGAGCGTGGAGCCGTAGAGCGGTTTGAATTCGTGGAACGCGCTGCCGTCGACGATGCGCGCGATGATCTCGCGGATGTCGAAGGGCAATTTCGAATTCTCGTTGACGATCCCGGTGAGTTGCTCGACGGGATAGAGCGGGTCTTTCACGGGCTTGCGATCGATGTAACACTGGCGCGGGCGGTTGAGGTAGTAGACGATGTCGCGGACTTTCTCGTAGGCCTCGCGCTCTTCGTAGACCATGTAGTCCGCCACGCCGGAAATTTTCGCGTGAATCTCCGCGCCGCCGAGCGCATCGGGCTCGACGATTTCGTTGAGCGCGGCCTTTACGATCGGCGGGCCGCCGAGGTAGATGCGGCCGATGTCTTTCACGATGACGACGTCGTCGGAAAGCGCGGGCACGTACGCGCCGCCCGCCGTGCAGCCGCCGAGCACGACGCTGATTTGCGGGAGGCCTGCGGCGGAGAGTCGCGACTGGCGATAGAACGCACCGCCAAAATGATCCTTATCGGGGAAGACGGCGTCCTGCTCGGGCAAGAACGCGCCGCCGCTATCGACGAGATAGATGACGGGGAGATCGTTCTCGAGCGCGATGTCTTGCGCGCGTACGTGTTTTTTTACCGATTCAGGGAAGAGCGTGCCGCCTTTGACCGTCGCGTCGTTCGCGATGAACATGCACGGCGTGCCATGCACGATGCCGATGCCCGTGACAATCGCAGCGCCGGGGGCCTGGTCGTCGTACATGCCGTAGGCCGCGAGCGTCGACAATTCGAGGAACGGCGTGTGCGGATCGACGACGAGATCGATCCGGTCGCGCACCATCAACTTGCCGCGGCTCAGGTGGCGCTCGATGGACTTCTGCCGATCGCCCTCGACGACCCAGCGTTGGCGTTCGCGGAGGGTGCTCAGGAGGCGATCGAAATACGCCTGGTTCGCGAGGAATTGTTCGGATGTGGGGACGATTTTGGATTGAATGACGGGCATGAGAATGCGGAAGTATACACGCGCGGGTGCTGGCTTGCGCGTGTGGGTTGGATGGGAAGAATGGGACGTATGGGAGGAATGGGACTTATGGAAATGCGGACGCGCGGGACGCGTCCATCGGGGAACGTCCCGCGCGTGAACTAAGAGTTAATCTGTCGCTTGCGCCGTTTGCGTGGCCGGCGGAGCGCCTTGGAATGTCGTGAACGGGAGGAAGCGCGAGAGGGCGGAGTTTTCGCCGGTGACGAATTTGCCGCTGATGTTGCCGGCTTCGTCGCGTGCGCCTTCGGCTACGAGTCTCGCGCTGATGGGGCCGAGGCTGAGCGCGACGCTGTAGCGGAAGCTCTCGCCTTCCCACGAGATGTCGTCGAGGTTGAGCGTCATGATTTGGCCCATGAGCGGGACATACCACGCGCCGGCGCCTTCCCGCGGCAGGTGCAATGCGGTGTCGACTTTCGCGCCGTTCATATCGACGGCTACTTTGTAGATCGCGTCGTCGGGAAGCGAATCGAGTAGCGCTTGAATGCGCGTCGCATCGCTGACGGGTTTCGGGCTGACTCCTTCGGCGGGGACGAATTCGAACATTCCGAACATCATTTCATCGGTCGATTGCAGACCGAAGCGGACATTGCGATTCGGGTCGGGGTTGAACGGGTTGTTCGTCGAGTTGTCGTAGTGCGCGACGATGTCGACGCGCGTGCCCATCGGCAGGAAAACAGACTCCTCGGGGAAATAGAAGAGCTGCCAATTGAAGTCCCACTTCGGGATGTTGAGCAGGACTTCGTTGCGGCCATCGGGGTAGTAGGCGGTCAGGCTCATGTTTTGTCCGCGCAGGTGCATGTGCGGGAAGAATGAGACGGCCTTTACGTCTTGGTCGATGATGTACGACGACTTCACTTGATGGTTCTTCGCGCCGGCGGGAATCTCGAAGGTGAACGTGCCGGCGAGCGCGGCGGAGATTTCTTTTTCGAGTTCGCCTTCGCCGTAGTAGAGGCCGATTTGGGTCTGGTCTTTTTGGGGCGTGCCGTTCGTGTGGTAATGCATGTTGGTCGTGAGGTTGTCGCCCGGCTCGACCCAACGGCCCATGCCTTCGGGGTAGGTCAACGGCGGCGAACCGACCGCCCACACGGCGAGCACGTCGAAGAGGCCGCGGCCGCCGCCCATGCCACCGCCGCGATTCGAGAAGAGGACGACGTGGTGGTTCACTTCGCGGTTACCCGGGCGTACTTCTACGGCGCGCACCCAGCGGCGCTCGGGGACGTCCATCTTGACTTCCAGGTCGGGGAAATAATCGTCGCCGGTTGCGGGAATGTCGACTTCGGGAAGTGTGATGATGTGGTCGGGGGTGCCGAGTTGCCAGCCGTCGGTGAACTCGGGGATCGGCGGGAGATCGCTGGGGTCGCCCTCTTTGGCGCCTTGATCCGCCCACGCGACGATGGTCTCGATTTCGTGATCGGAGAGGCGGGCGTCGTTGGCCCAGTCGCCGTGCGCGGGATCGGCGAACCACGGCGGCATGGCGCGCTTGTGGACCATTTCCTTGATCGATTTCGCCCAGGGACGGGCTTCTTCGAAAGTGCGAAGGGACATCGGGGCGACTTCGCCGGGTCGATGACAGACGACGCAATTCTCGAAAAGGATCGGCGCGACGTCTTTGTTGAAGGTCACCGTTTCGGCGCCCGAAGCGATCGCAGGCGTGAACGCCAACATGGCTGCGCCGATGCGCAGGTACGCTTGTCCCAATCTTCTCATAAGCCCGAAGCTCCCAGGTTGGTTTGTTCTTGTGAGCTACGCGTTACAACGCGCGATCAAATTCGCGGTGCTTCTCGTTTTCCAACACGATGGTCTCGATGTTGGCCATGCGCGACTCGATACGGCCCAGGCGGCCATCGAGTTTGGATTCGATGCGTTGAACCGCCTCGGCCATTTCTCTTGCCGCCTGCCGTGGTTTCGAGCGGATGGCGACGACGCTGACAATTGAGCACGCAATGATAAGCGTGAAAAACACCAATGCGATGACTTCGCCTGTGTCCATGATTCGTCCTCCGGTCCCGTCGGCTGTAGTTTCCGCGATTCTTGAAAACACACATTTCCACGGTCAAACGGACTCCGGATCATACTATTGGGTTTCGGGAGTTGAGTCAAACGCGCGGGGCTTCCGTGGGCGCAAAACGGAAAAACGCCGGAACGTTTCCGCTCCGGCGCTCTGAATTCGGTTTAGCAGCGTTTCGCGATTACGGCTTTTGGGGCGGCTCGTTGCTCTTCTGAACGGGCGCGGGTTCTTGGTTCGGGTCGCGCGTGTTCGGGTCAGGCGTGGTGTCTGGGTCGATTGGCGCTTCGGGGTTCCCACCAAACTGACGCGAAAGTTCGGAAGCGCGCTGCTGGTGCTGGGTCAATTTGGGCTCGAGTTCCATGATGAGGCGCTTTACCTGATCTTCGGGGACTTCGGACTTCGCCTCGGCGAGCGCCATGAGCATGTGGCGGTGATCCCGAGCCATCTTCGTGGTGTATTCGCGGTTGAACTCATCGCCGCTAAACCCGTCGAGCTTGCGCAAGATGACCTGGTGCTCATCACCCGGCTGGCGGGAAGTCGCGCTCTCGGGTTTCGCCGGAGAGGGCGCCTGCTGCGTTTGCGCCGGGACTTGATTCGGGCGAACGCTTCCGTGATCGATGTCGATGTTCAACGCTTTTGCGAGGTCTTTGATCTTCTGGTCCAACGCCTTATGATCGTCCTTGAGCATCTTGGCGTACTCTCCGACGGCGTCGTTGTTGCTCTTTCTGACGGCCAGTTCCGCAAGTTCAATTTCTGTCAAGTTGCACATGTGCAGCTTGGTGAGGACTTTTTCCGCAGTCCATGGACCCGTCGTGTCGTGTGCCGCGTGTGGAGCGTCCGCTCGCTCCTGGGCCAAAGCGGCCGGAGCAAGAGCCAGCACCAGTGCAGCCGCCGTGGCAATCATCTTGATTCGCATTTCGATTTCTCCTTTTTTGATTCCAGTTTGTGTCCATCGGACAAGGTTCGCAGACATGGCGTGTGGTGCAATGAACGTGCCACGGCGGGGTGGATAAACGGGATACGCTATTCGCGTTGCGCGGCGTGCGATCGGCGCGAGAGAGGAGAAATGCGGGTTCTTATTTCCCACTACGCCAGATTAGGCAACGGGGCAATTGAAAACGCGGCACGTTGATATGTAACGAAAGATAAAACTCTACACACCGGCGTGTCGAAAAAAGGACACGCGGAGGACAGTAACTTACTGGGGGATCAGGCCGGCTTGGTAGTAGAGATTTACAAGCGCGCGGTTCACGAGATGCTCGCCCGCGCCAACTTCGACGCGCGTGGCGGATGAGGCGCCGTAACCTCCTTCGGTTGCGGCTTGAATGGTCGGGAAGTATCCCCAATCGCCGTTCGTGTATCCGACGAACAGCGTGTGCTTGATCCGGCTGCGCTGTTTCAACGATAGGCCGTGCTCCACGAAAAATTCTCCGGGAAACGTCGCAATCGCACAGTCCTTTCCAATAAGGACCGTATTGATTTCAGCAAGCGTATCGCGGATTTCACGCTTGACGTCCGTGCGCGAGGCTAGCGGAACGGTTTCGGTATGAAATGAAATCGCCGGCGCTGCGTCGTAAGTGGGAATGCTCCGCGCCACGCGCAACGCTTCGGCCGCGACCGCTTGCCCCATCTTCTCGAGCTCATCGAATGCGCCTTCGGCCGGCGGCGTTTTGTCCCAGAACGGATTGATGTCGCCCGCGGCGCCCTGCAAAAACATGCATTGGCCGCCGAGCTCGTCCTCGACTTTTTTCGTGAAGGCGCCGACGTAGTCCGCGGAGATCTGCAAGTTCTCCGGACCCAACACGACCGGGTGGCAGGCGAAGTTCACCAGATTCGCGATGGAAGCACCATCTTGATCGTTGACGCGTAGGACGGCCAGCGAGTAATCCACGGGCGAGGTTGGATGCCGATTGCGATTCGCCCAAAACATGACGACCTCGCCTTCCGTCGTGATCATGCGCCGGTTGTGTCCTTCGCGCACCTCGCCCCAGCCCACGCCGATGCGCGCCGGCTTTGTATTCTGGGCGGCCTCTACGATCGCGGCCGCGATCTTTTGTTCGGCTTCGCGAATCCACGGCGATTCCGCGGTTGGAAAATCTTCCGTAGCACGCGGCGCGGAATGCGTATGCGAGGCGACGAGGAGAATGTTTTCGAGTTCGATTTTGGACTTGACGATGTCCCTGACGTTTTTCGTGTTCTCGTCGGTAAACGAACCGAGGTCCAGGGTCACGATCGCGAGTTGCGTAGCGCCGTCGTTGAGCACGAGCGCTTTTGCGTAGAGCGGATCGTGCACGCCC
>JBGTJY010000866.1:0-3539 GCA_041744855.1 Candidatus Hydrogenedentales bacterium | reverse complement strand
TCGCCGCGGTCGTCGTCTCCCTGCTGTTCGCGATTTTGGAAACCGCGCAGAACGCGTCATTCAACGTCTTCGGCGCGCCCGGGTCGCTCGCATACAGTCAGGGGCCAAACGGATGGATCATCCAGTGGGCCGCGATAGGCGGCGTGCCGCTCGTGAGTTTTTTCATCGTACTGGTGAACGCTCTCATTGCGTGCTCATTCTCGCAGCCATGGCCCCGCTGGATCGGGCCCGTGGCCGCCGCGATTCTCGTCAGTGCAACGCACGCGATCGGATTCGCGATGCTCGATCGCACTGACTATGACGACCCCGCGTTCCAGGTCGGAATATTCCAGTCCGATTTCCCGATCGAAATGAAGCACGACTCCGATTATTCTCTGGAAATGGTGAGTAGTGCCGCGAAAAAATCCGCCGTGCTAGCCGACGTTGTGCTTGCGGACGCCGTACTTGCCGACCAGGCGCCGCTCGACCTTATGGTTTGGCCTGAAGCCTTGGTCATGTCGCAAATCGACTCGCGCGATACGCGCAAGATCGTGACCGAGTTCGCCTCCAGCGCGAACTGCCCGCTATTCACCGGTGCCGCGCGCACCGGCGGCGATCCGCCCATGGCCTACAACTCCGCTTACATGGTCAATCCGGACGGCACGATCAGCGACGCCTACGACAAAATTCAGCTTGCACCTTTCGGCGAGTACATTCCGCTGATCCAGTTTCTCTCGTTCGTCCCCACCATCGTTCCAGCGATCGGACAGATGGGCGCGGGGCAGCAACCGGTCGTTTTCCCGAGCGGCTCGCGTAATCTCGGACCGCTCATCTGCTTCGAGGTATTGTTCCCTTCGATGTCGGAGGAGTTGCGCAAGAGAGGCGCTGACTTTCTGGTCGTAGTTACGAACCTCGGATGGTTCGGAAACAGCAACGCGATTCCGCACGAATTCGAGATCGCGCGATTTCGCGCAATCGAGACGCGCCTGCCGCTCGTGCACGCAGCGAATACGGGCATCTCCGGAGTCTACGACCCCTACGGGCGATTCCAGCCCATGCATTCGCTCGTCGACCGATTCGGAAACTACATTCCATTGCGCGAGGACATCTCACCGCGCCGTACGATCCAGAATCGTCTTACCTCCGCGTTTTCGTTGCCGTCACCCGCGCCCCGGGCGGTACCGTGGCCGCCGCACCTTTTCGGCTGGATTGCGTTGCCCATCGCCATTCTCCTTGCGCTCGCGAACTGGCGATTCCGCTCCAAGGCGGCCGCGCCTGTAAAATAGGCGCGGGGATTATCAGGGGCACCCCGGGGGAATGCCGCTAGGCATCATGTCCGCATCCGAACGTCAACACACCGGCGCTGCATTTATTTTTGCTGCCGGTACGATGCTGAGCCGCGTCGCCGGACTCATTCAGGTCGTCGTCCTGACGGTAATCCCGGTTCCGTCGCGCGACGCCTTCATCATCGCGTGGAAATTCCCGAACATGCTGCGCGAACTGATCGGCGAGGGGGCGGTGAACGCCGCGTTCGTGCCGGTACTCACGCACACGCTCGAAAAGGAGTCGCTCGCCAAATTTCGCGAACTGGTGGCGGCGACCTTCGGCGCGATGATCGTGCTACTCACGATCATTACGATTGCGGGCGTTGCTCTCGTGCCGCTTCTTCTCGATCACGGCGTCGGCGCGCTGGCTCCGGTTGCGGGCCAACCTCCTCTCGACCCGAGTGAAATCGCGCTACGCACGAATCTCGCGCAATGGATTTTCCCGTACGTATTTTTTATTTGCCTCGCCGTATTCATGACGGCCCCGCTCTTCGCCTTGAATCACTACCTCACGCCTTCGTGGGCGCCGGCGCTTTTGAATCTCGCGCTTATCACCGCGTGCATCTTCTTTCGCGAGCTCTTCGTGGAACCCGCCTATGCGCTCGCCGTCGGGGTGTGGCTTGGCGGCGCGGCGCAACTGCTCGTGCAATACATCGCGCTCGGGCGCATCGCCGGCGTGTGGCGTCCTACTTTTCGATTGCGGCATCCCGGATTGCGTCGAATGTTTTACCTGCTTATCCCGGTCCTCTTCGGCCAGGCCGCCGGCGAGGTCAATCGCATGGTCGATATCATGTTCGCCGCGGCGCTACCGGTCGGCAGCGTAAGCGCGCTTTTTTACGCGAATCGCCTCATCCAACTGCCCACGTCCATCTTCGGCGTCGCGACGGCGGTCGCCATACTCCCCTCGATCTCGCGTGCGGGCGCGCGACAGGACGACGATCAAATTCGCATGACGCTATTGTTCGCGCTGCGTCAGTCATATTTTCTGGTGTTTCCGGCCATGATCGGCCTCTTGATTTTGCGTCTCCCCATCTCCGATTTGCTGTTCGGCTGGAATACGAACTCGACAACCGACGTCGAGATGATCGCCTCCGCAACGCTGTATTCCGGGTTGGGCCTCGTCGCATTCGCGTGGGTGAAAGTGTGCGTGTCGGGTTTCTACGCGATTCAAAACACGCGTACTCCCGTCATCATCGCGACCTTCGCGATGATCTTTAACATTCTGCTCAACTTCGTGCTCGTCGGCCCGCTAGGCTTCCGCGGACTCGCCCTCTCGACGACGCTCGCGTTCACGCTCAACGTGGTGCTGCTGTACGCGTTCCTCTGCCGCCGCTATGGCGTGCTGATGAATCGCCGCACGGCGGAATCACTTTTGAAGAGCACCGTTTCGGGCGCGGTTATGGCGGCGGCCGTCATCGGTTCGTATTCATTGCTGAAGCAATACCTGCCAGGCGACGCGCTCGTTTCCAAAACAGTCACTACGCTCACTCCGATTTTGGTGGGAGCTGCAATTTACGCGCTCGCCGCGCGGTTGCTGCGCATCGAGGAACTCGACCTCTTCGTGCAACTCGCCCGCAGAAAATTCGGGCGGAAATAGGTTCGCAGTTCGCCTTCAGGCGCTCGGGCCTTGACCACAACCCACCGCATAAATGCGGAACTACAAACCTGTGATCCGGTCTTTTTCCAAAGCGCCCATGCGATTCGTATAATTCCGCCCCGACTACGCCATGAAAGGGCGCCATGACGAATAAAGAAGTGGCGGCGACACTCAACGAAATCGCCGAATTGCTCGACCTTGCGGGGGAGAGCCCATTCAAGGGCCGCGCTTATATCAACGAGGCGCGACAGATCGAGCAGATCGAGGGCGAAATCGCGCAGTACGTATTGGCCAAGCGGCTGCGCGAGATCAAGGGAATCGGCGATGCGCTGGAAGAAAAAATCATCGAGCTAGTCACGACCGGCCGACTCGGTTACCTCGACACGTTGCGCGCGAGATTTCCCGAAACGTTGTTTGAGATGTTTCAGATTCCTGGTCTCGGCGCAAAGCGAATCAAAGTTTTGTACGACCAACTTGGAATCGCCTCGCTGGATCGACTGGAGCGCGCGTGCAACGAAGGGGAACTTGTCGAGCTGCGGGGATTCGGCCCGAAGATGGTCGAGAAAATTCGCGAAGGGATTGCGTTCTCGCGGAAGCATCAGGGCCTGTTCCACTTCGACATTGCGTGCAACTACGCA
>JBGTJY010000865.1:0-2850 GCA_041744855.1 Candidatus Hydrogenedentales bacterium | reverse complement strand
CCGCCCGCTTTCTCGTTCCACAAGTTCTCGTGAAAGGAATTCAAGCCGCGATTGAAGGTTGCTTCCCAATGCGGTGCGAACTGGCCTCCGATGCGAAGCGCGTTCAACCAGAGCGCCTGAATCTCCACCGGCTTGCCAGCGCGGGGAGTGACGACCCATTCGCCCACCTTGGCATCCATCCAGGTGAGTTGCACGCCGCGTTCGCCCGCCGCGAGCAAACCGTCCTCGTCCTTGCGAATGCCGAAGCGCGTTCCTTTCGAGTAACCGTCGAGGATGGCAAGAATCGCGTCTTGAAGGGCGCGTTCCTCCTTTTTGGACACGAGATCGCTGCCATTGGCAGCTTGCAGCAGTTCGTGAACGGCGACGACATACCAGAGCGATGCGTCCACGGAATTGTATTCCGGCTGCGCGCCGTGGTCGGGAAAAAGATTCGGCAACATGCCTTCGGAAACGCTGTTCGCCCAGGCGAGCAAAATGTCGCGCGCGTCTTCGAGGCGACCGGTGGCAAGGCAAAGGCCGCGCAACGCAATGAACGTGTCGCGTCCCCAATCGGTGAACCACGGATAGCCGGCCATGATGGTTTTGCCGTGCCGACCAATGACGATGTATTCATCCGCCGCGCGATGCAGGCGCGACGGAAATTCAGCCCGCCGCAATTCTTCGTTGGCGCGAACGGCCTCGGCGAATTTTACGGCGGACAAATCGCGCTTGCGCGACAGCGCGGGGGAATCGGGCGTCGTGAACATCAGCACGGCTTCGCCGGAAGCGAGATCGAAGCGGAACACACCCGGCGCGGCGAGGTCTTCGGTGTCATCGAGGCCGCGCGCTGATTCCTCGGCGTAGCGGAAATTGCCATACCAATGCGGCTCGTGTTGGTAGTGCCCGTTCGACAGCGCCACGATCGCAGGCACTCCGGGATAGGGATTCCAAACGATGCGTTCGCCATCTACAACGGCATCGAAACTAAAGGCGGAGATCTCCTTGTGCAGGCTGTGATAATCACGGCCCGACAGAAACGGCCGCACCATCAGCCGGACGATTTTCCGCTGGCCGAGCAAACGCCAGCATACTTGCGTGAGCTGTGACTCGCGCGCGACAAGGATTTCCTGTTCGAGGCGCGTGCCGTCCTCGAATTTGAAAATCCACTTTGGCCATGGTTGCGACGTGAACTGTTCGATGTGTTGCGCGCCGCTGCCACCGATGATGTCGGGTGCGTATTGTTGCGACGTCAACTCGAAGCGACCGGCGGCTGTTTCAATCCAGGCATCGAATCCGTTCACCAACACCAAGCGACCCGTGGGCGGCGTGGTTGCGGTGAGCAGCAGTGCGTGGTAACGGCGCGTGCGGATGCCGGTCGAAGTGCCGGAGGCGAAACCGCCCAGGCCGTCGGTTTCCAACCATTCTTGGGATGCAGATAGATTCATGATATTTTTCCTACAGATTAGATTCTAACCGCCCGTTTCAAAGCCGGGATACAGCGTCATGCCGCCATCCACGAAAATACTCGCGCCGTTGATGTAATCCGATTCGTCGCTCGCCAGCCACACGGCGGCGCGGCCGATGTCGTCCGGTTCGCCGATGCGTTTGTAGGGGATGAGCTTCATCAATTCGCGGTAGGCTTCCGGTGTGCCCCAGGCTTCCATGTTGATGGGCGTGCGGACCGCGCCGGGACAAACCGAGTTCACGCGAATGCGATGCGGCGCGACCTCCTGCGCAATGCTCTTCATCATCAGCATCACACCGCCTTTGCTCGCGGCGTAGTTGACGTGGCCGGCCCAGGGGATGACTTCATGGACGCTGCTCATGCAAATAATTTTTCCCGCCGCACAGGAAACTTCCTTGCGCACGCCGCGACGTTTGAACTCGCGGATGGCTTCGCGCGCACAGAGAAACTGACCGGTGAGATTCACGTCGAGGACGAACTGCCAGTCGGTGAGCGACATCTGATCAATCGGCGCGTCCTTCTGGAGGCCGGCGTTGTTGACGAGAATGTCAATCGTACCGAATTCCTGGATCATCTTCTTGAACATCGCCTGCACCTCGGTTTCGTTGGCGACATTGGCCTTGTGCGCGTAAACACTCGCGCCGCAGCGCGAGGCTTCCTTCACGACTTCCTCGGCGGCGTCGGGACGGGAAACATAATTCACCACCACGTCCGCGCCGGCGTGCGCGAGCGACAGCGCGACGGCTTGGCCGATACCGGAATTCGCACCGGTGACGAGTGCCTTCTGCCCCTTGAGCACCTTGTTGATCGGGCAATATGGCATCACCGCTTCGGGCAGGTTCTCGTCGCGCAGATGCTGTTGCATCAGTTCTTCGTGTTCCGACGGCATGGACATACTCACGCTACGGCCGGCGGGCAGTTTTATTTCGGGCATTACTTTCATGGGTTCGAATGCGTTTTAATCAATCGCTGGTGCTTTGTGCTGTGTTTGGTCGAGGGGCGGGAGTCCTCCGTACAATGTTTCACTGGAGCAGTGATTTTCGCGCTCACATCGTCCGGCTCGAATTGTCTGTAAGGATTCAGTTGACCTGGCGACCAAAGGGCAGGCGAGCGCCAGCCGCACAAGCGGCGAGGGCAATGCAACAACCGCACATTATGAATATGCAAAGCAATCTAATCGCGGGCCAGCCGCTCCCGGCGGTCGCCGCGCCGCCTGCTGCCGGCACTTTGTCCGATCCGGAGCGGTGGGTGGAATTGCATGGCGATTACCTTTTCAAGTATGCGCTCATGCGTCTGCGCGATCCGGCCAAGGCGGAGGACGCGGTGCAGGAAACATTCCTCGCGGCGCTCAAGGGCGGCAAGACGTTTGCGGGGCGATCGACGGAAAAGAGCTGGCTGGTCGGTAT
>JBGTJY010000864.1:0-3609 GCA_041744855.1 Candidatus Hydrogenedentales bacterium | reverse complement strand
AGCGTCTTCGAGCGTCTGCATGTCGGGATTCGTCTTGAGGTCTTTTTTTGAAAGCAGGCGCCGCACGGCCTCGACCGTTCCATCGTCGTAACCCGCGCCGCGCAGAATGCCTTCGATCGTGTCAGCATGAAACGCGTATAGGGCGATGCGCCAGCGATGGTAGCCCGCGCGATCCATGGGGTAGGTCGAACGCGGAATTTCCCAACGCCGGATATGCTGGCTCCTCGCGGCGAGCCGCAGTGCTTCGCTCGCGTCGGGATTGAGCTGCTGGACCCACGCGCTCATGCGTTGCGAGTAGAGAAGCTCCTTGGGAAATTCGATGCCATCGCTCGATTCACGATTCGGGTCTTGGGAATTCGCAGCATCGATCGCAGCGATGGCGCGGTCGAATCGATCGCTTGAATGAATCGAGGTGCTCAGATGGGTTCGGGGCCGGGCTGTGCGATTGCCGTGCAGGCCGCGACCGTCACGCGCGCTTTGCGTTTTCGTTTTGGCGATTCGACTGCCGCAAAGACCGAGGCCGCACTCGATTCTTGGTTCGCTTGCTCGGCTCGGCAACTCGCTGCGAGGCGCGTGGCGATGACGCGATAGACCTCCGGATTCCAGGCGAGACCGCAATGCGTGCCGTTGACGCGGACATCGATCTCCGGATCGCCCGTGATGCAGACTTGCCAATCCACGATGCCGTCGGTCTTGGTGTACACGGCCGTCTGTTGAACGCCAGCGGGCACGCCGGATTTTGCCGCTTGCGCGAAGTCGCAATTGCAGCCGCCCGTGAAGCAGGCCTGGCGTAGCGGCTTGTTGGCGGGCCGCGTGTGCGCGCGCTCCCGAATGCGGCGTCGGACACGTTCGCTCGTGAAGAGCACGGTGGGGTGACTGCGCACGCCGCGGAATGGCGAGCCAAGACTAATGACCGACGCGATCATTTCAGGCACGATGGCGCAGGCCGACCGAGAGAGCAGGCCGCCGAGGCTGTGCCCGATGAGGTGCACGCGTCGGCCCGTTTGTTGGTGGGCCTGCTCAATGGTGACGAGCAAGCGATCGACGAGAATGTCGGGGCATTCCGCGTTGCGTCCGATTCCCGACGGGTACACTTTGTAACCGATGCGGCGCAGCCAGAAGTTGAGCTCGCCGAGATAGAGGTCGGAGCCAAGAAAACCGGGCACAGTGATGACCGCGGAACCATCGCCACGCTTCGCGCCGATTCCGTAGAAAATCGGGGTCGCACGCAGGCGCATCCAATCGACACCCGTCAGCGCCTCGCGCCAAATGGGCAGCAGCGCAGATTCGTGTTCTTCGACGAATACGAATTGCTTGCCGCTCATTGCGTCCACCTCCTCCCGCCGGGGTCCCCGGATGCTACCGGGTGGACCGGGAGTCTTAACGAAAGTGTACCATGTTCGAACGGTGAGAATCTGGTTAAATCTTGACGAATTGGGTGAGTCATGCACATTAACCCCGTTGGCTGGGCATCAGTTTCATGGAGTGGTTCGGAATTAATCATCCGAGCGAACTACCATTGCTGAGGGGCCGGGAAAGAATGAGCAAGTCGCGCGTCATCCCATCGTTCGATTTCAACCAATCCTGAAGGAGCGCGTCGACGTGGAAGCCGTGCGACTCGAGCATTTGGCGCACGGCGACTTGCTCCGCGGCGATCTGACAGACCACGCGCTCGATGCCGATTTGCTCGGCCAGCTCGATCGCCTCGAGTACGAGACTTCGCCGGAGCTCGCGATACGGTGGCGCCACGAACGCGCGAATGTCGGCGAGGTGGCTGGTCCACATGTGTTCATCGTGGAGCAGCGAGACATAACCGACCATGGTGCCGGCCAGCTCGATGACGAGCGACAGCGAACGCCCGATTTCGATGTTGTGCATCCATTCCGCGACGATGGCGGGTTGGGTCAGGTCGAGGCGAAGGAACACGAGTTCGGCTTCGGGAAGCGCACGGGCGAAGGCGACCACGGCGTGGCCGTCCTCGGGAGTCATCACGCGCAAATTGAACTTGCGTTGGTCGAGCTCAACGGTGCGCGGATAGCTTCGGCGAATGACGACGGTCGAGATGTTGGACACGGCGATGGACTCCGGGCCGAGTTAGGTGGCACGTAGGGGAAGCGACTGCGGGCCGACGGAAATGTTACTGGAGCGCGCGGGATAGCTGCAATTTCTAGACCAACCGCGGGGGACGCAGCGCTGGTGGAAGCATGGGAAGCATGGGAAGCATGGGATGTTGAGGGCGACGGACTCGGACGGACACGCGGGTCGACATTGGGTGAACTTCTTCGGAAAAGTCAAAGAAGTTGGCCTATTGTAGTACCGAGAGGATTACGATGAATCCTTTTCGCGATTGTGGGAATTAATTACGGGAACGGGTGGAGAATCGGGCGGAGGGGGAAGTCGTGGGAGCACGCTGCCGTTTACTCGCGTTATCCGTGGCGACTGTCGTCGTTACGTTGAGCTGTCAGTCTTCCACGCCAGTGCCGGCGAGCATGCGGAAGACCATGACCGTCACTGCGTATTGCGATTGCAAGCAATGCTGTTCCTGGGAACGCACGTGGTATGGCAAGCCGGTCTATAGCACGGGGCCGAACAAGGGCGACTTCAAGAAACCCGGCCGGACCGCGAGCGGGGCGAAGGCGCGGCCCGGCACCATCGCCGCGGGGTCACAGTACCCGTTTGGCACCGTGATGGAGATTCCGGGTTATGGCCGCGGCGTCGTGAAGGATCGCGGCGGCGCGATAACGGGCGATCACATCGACGTGTTTTTCAAGAATCATCGGGATGCGCTGCAGTGGGGCCGGCAACGGCTTGAGGTTGCGATTTGGGCGCCGTCGGGGACGGTGCGGGCGGATTGATGCGGGGTTCGTGGCCGCGATCCGGACGCGCAGGAGCGCGTCCCTCCCGGGTAGATACGGACGCGCATCCCGGTTAGCGCTATTCCGTTGCGGGGAGTAGCGTGCGGTCTTTGCGGCGGGCGCGGAATTCCTGCGCGAGGGCTGCGTCGTCTGCCACGAGCCTGCTGAGTTTCGATTTGATGGGGGTGCTGTCTTCGGCGCGGTAATCGGCCAGGCGGGCTTCGAAATCGGGCAGGCGATCGAGAAACAACCCGATCGTGTCGCAGGTCAAACGCGGGGCGTTTTGGCCGTATCCCAATTCATCGAGAAGCGCGGCGTTGAGCTCCTGCTCGAATTGTCCCGCCATGGGGGTCGCGAGGAACGGTTTGCGCAGATACAGGGACTCGGTCATCAGCGTGAATCCGGCGGTACTCATGACCGCCTTGGATGACGCGACGTCCTGCATGAATCCGTCGACGCTGAATTGCTTGTAGCGAATCGGCCCGTCTTCGCCGTCGCGATCGTAACCGTAGACGAGGAATCGCTCGCGGGGGAATTCCTTGAGCGCCTCGATAAACGAGTCGTACGCGCGGGTGTGGTATACGAGCACGTGATCGCCGCGGATCGGCTTTTGCTCGAAAACGAGATCGCGCAGAATCGGCGCGAACAGAAACGTGCGATTGTTCGTTACCTCGCCGAAATGAAAGGTCGTCACGAGCGAAACATCCGGCGACGGGATCATGGCGCGAATCACGGTGTTGGTGACCAACTGATT
>JBGTJY010000863.1:0-2428 GCA_041744855.1 Candidatus Hydrogenedentales bacterium | reverse complement strand
GCGGAGGAGGCGCAGTGGGGCAGCACGTGGAGCCGGTTCGAGCTGCCGTTACTGATCGCGGTGGTGCTTGTGGGCTTTGTCGTCGGCGCGTTGCTCGCCGGGCGGATTTCGTGGCTGCGGCGGGTGTTCACGCCGCGCAGTGAGATGAGGGACGAAGTGCAGGAGAGCGCGGAGCAGGCGTTCTACACGCGCGGCGTGCATCACACGGACGCGGAGACGGGACTTCTAATTTACGTGTCGTTGTATGAGCGGCTGGTGGTGATGTTGGGCGATAAGGTGGTGCTCGATCAATTGGGTAAGGCGCCGTTGGACAAGTTGTGTCAGGATTTGGTGAACGGAATTAAGGCGGGCGACCTTGCGACGGCGCTCTGCGATGTCATCGAAGAGGCCGGCAAGCAACTCAGTGAGACGATGCCGTCGGCGGGCGACAGCCGGAATGAATTGGGGAATGCGTTGGTGTTTAGGGATTAGGCGCGCGGGCGTTCCGAAATAGAAATTTCGGAACGAGGCGGAAGGGATCGGGACTTTCTAGAGTTGGCGCTGGAGTGCTACGACTACGCCTTGGAGTTGGAGGCGATCGCCGCGTACGCGGATGGGGCTCATGGTGGCGTTGGCGGGGCGGAGTTCGACTTCGCCGCCGTTGGGGTGGTAGTGCTTGACGGTGGCTTCGTCGTCGAGTAGCGCGACTACTACGTCGCCGGCGCGGGGACGCTTCGAGGGATCGACGATCACAATGTCGCCGTCGAGGATGCCGTCTTCGATCATGCTGTCGCCGCGGACTCGCAAACAGTAGGCGTCGGGCGAGGCCATCGCGCCGGAGACCGCGACATGGTCTTCGATGTTTTCTTCGGCGAGGATCGGTTGGCCGGCAGCGACGTGGCCGACGAGGGGGAGCATGACGGCTTCGTTTGCGTAGAGTCCGGCGGCGGCTTTGGGCGTGACGTGAATACCGCGGGCTTTCGAGCTGCGTTCGATGTAGCCTTTTTTCTCGAGCGCGACGAGGTGGTCGTTGACGCCATTGGTGGAAGTGATGCCGAACTTCAGGCCGATTTCCGCGATGGTTGGGGGATAGCCGTCGTCGCGGATTGACTCGATGATGTACCGGAGAATGGCTGCCTGACGCTTGGTGAGTCCCCTTGCCATGCGGCGCTCCTTTTACTCAATGCCTGTCCGTTACCGAATGCTTGTAGGCTGAAATCTTGTTCAGCGGTATTAGACCACAAGCTTTTGACGCTGTCAAGGGGCTTCCACAGTCGGTTGCGGTTTTTCCTTGCTGGCCGTAGACTCACCGCATGTCTCGACCACAAGCCACGGGTCATTCTGAACGCAGTGAAGAATCTCGCCAAAGCAAGGGTATCGGAGATTCGAGATGCTTCGCTGCGCTCAGCATGACGCGCATCGCGGTTCTTGGACTTCTCTTTCTCGCGCTCGCAGGGTGTGACACCATTCGCGCGATTCCGGATGGGGCCGATAAGGTCCTCGTGGTTGAGGCGGCGATTTTCGAAGGCGGGTATGGCATCGAGTGGCACCAGAAAATCGCCGAGGAGTTCAATCGCGATCATGCTGCCGAGGGGGTGCGGGTTGAGTTGTGGGGCGACCCGCGGACGGCAGACATCATCAAGCCGCGGCTGTTGCGGGGCGATCCGCCGGATTTGATTTTGGATGAGCGACTGCCGATTTGGCTGCTGATCGCCGCGAAGAAGTTGCAGCCGTTTACCGAGGCGCTCGAACAGTCGCCGCCGGGTTCGGATCAACCGTGGGGGAGTCTTTTCGCGCCGGGCATGCTCGACATGTTTCGCAGCGACGAGGTGTACGCGTTGCCGGCGGCGTATGGGGCGTGGGCGGTGTGGTACGACGCGCGGCTGTTTCGCGAGCATGGGTGGAGCGTGCCGTCGACGTGGGACGAATTCACAGCGCTGTGCGAGTCGATCAAGGCAGCGGGCATTGCGCCGATCGCGATGCAGGGGAAGTATCCGTCGTTCTACGCGTGGAATACGTTTGTGCCGATCGTGCAGCGCGTGGGTGGGCTTGCGGCGATCAATCGGATCAATGCGCTCGAGGCGGACGCGTTTTCGCATCCGGATGCAATCGAGGCGGCGCGCATTTTTCAGGAACTCGCGCTGAATTATTTTCAACGCGGCTACATGGCGATGACGCATACGGAGAGTCAACTGCAATTTGTGAACAATCAAACCGCAATGATTTTTTGCGGGATTTGGCTTGAGAACGAAATGAAGCCGAGCACCAGTGCGTCCGTATTACATTCAAAAACAGAAACCCGATAGTCATAACCCAGCTGATGCCGCTCAAAAGTAGTTTCCAAAAAACTTTTCAGTTGGTCATATTCCACTTTCGAATTTAAATCTGCCCGGTAACGTCCTGCCGATTCTTTGGTAATGGGCAAAATCGCAGAGGTGGAATCCCCTGC
>JBGTJY010000862.1:0-4808 GCA_041744855.1 Candidatus Hydrogenedentales bacterium | reverse complement strand
CTCGCGCCAGGCGCAGGTTCGCCTCGGGGTCGCCCTCTGCCCGCGCATGGCCGACGACGAGCACGTAGTACTGCGTGAACGAGCGCAGCCGCTTGGCCAGCTCCGCGATATCGCGTTCGCTCTGCACGTTGAGTTGCGCCCCGCCGCGTCCAAAGCTGATCGGCTTCACGCGCAGCTCGCCGATCGGCACGAGCTTCTCCCATTGGTCATCCGTCAGCGCCGGTAACGGCGCGGCTATTTCAATCGCTTCGAGTTCGACTGGTTCCACGCCGTCGATAATATTGAGCTTCCGCGAGGGGTGAAAATCCGCCGCGTGCAGATCCCGCAGGATGTTGTCGTAGAAAAGCGTATTCGCGCGCCCGGCGACCGGATCCGCCGCGATCGCGCCCGTCACGATCAACACGTCGGTTATTTTCTCGATCATATCCTCGAGACGCTGGACATTTTGTGCATCTCCGGGCGCGGGCAACCCGAAATGCGCGTAGTTCTCCTGCGTGTTTTTCCAATGGATGCCGTTCACGAGCGCGGTCGCCTGCTCGGCGGATACGCGCCCGCCGCCAGTCAATTTTGCGTCTTCCACCATCAGATCGGTCATGCGCGTCCGATAGGAATACGCCGCCCGCAGATACGCCTCGACGACGGCGCTGACCAGCTCTGGTTTCTCGAGCAGAAACTCGCGATTGGCCACGAGCACGTCGACGACGTAGCCCTCGAGTTGGCTGCTGTCCAACAGCACGTGCGCGCCGTCCTCCGCGAGCGCCTGCGACACGAACGGCTCCCACAACACGTATGCGCGTTTCGCGGATTTTTTCGCGCCGCGGAATTTTCGGAAAACCTTGTCCGCGCCGTCCTCCTCCTCGGCCCATTTCTCGGGCAGGCTCGGCAGGCTGAATTGCGCCAACACGACGCGCGCCAGAAACTCGCTCGGCGAATCCGGCGTCAACACGATCCGCGCGTCGGGATGATCCAAATCCTGAATGCTCGCGACGCCTTCCCTGTACGCCACGATTGCGTCGGCCCCGCGCGTCTCGTCGATCACGAGCACGATCGTCGCCGGGAAATCGCCCATCTCCGCGCCGGCCGCGATGAACGAATCGATTGTGAAAGTCGCGAGATCGGCCTCGCCTGCCCTCAAGGTGCGCAAGCGTCCCGAGTAGTCAGCGCCGTCATCCCGCACGTCGAGCCGAATGCGCTTTCCTTTCAATTCCTCGCGCAGCACGGGCGAACGTAACACCGCGTAACCCGAAAACCCGTCCGTCGCGAGTCGCACCGTTGCGTCATACTGACTGCGCGAGCCCGTCTCCGTTTCGAGCTGATCCGAAAAGTACGGGCGGATCACGAATCGGTATATGCCGGCGGCGCTTCCCAGAATGACGACCCAAATCGCAACCGCAACCAGAATGCCTTTTGCGCGACGCTCCTGACTCATGGTTAGCGCCTGCGTTTCCGGCCGCGCGATCGAAATATCATCAACACGATGAATCCCACGACAATGATGGGGAACAAGGCGAATCCGCCGTCGTCATCGTCATCATTCTCCTGAAACGGCGAGAATTCCACCGGCGCGCCGCTCTCGACTTGGCTGTTGCCGGCTTGGCCGCGTGTCTCGTGCGTCCTCGACGCGGCGGAATCCGATTGCAGGTCCTTCTCGCCGATCGGCACATTACTCGGCGCGGCCAACGCGCTCAACATAACCGACGCCACCTCGAACGGCAAGCCCTCGAGCAGCTCGAATTCATTCTCGGCCGCGGCATCGTCGCCCGACATGGACACCTCGGCGAATACTTCCGCGAGCGCCTTAGACAACGACTCGGGATCGTCCGCGCGCCGATACGAGTGCACCTTCGTAGCGAGCGTATGGTCCGACTCCATGTCCACGCCGATCACGTCGACGAGCAGACCGCGGCCCAGAATCTCCGGTGTGAACTGTTCAACCTTGTCCTGATCGCCCGCCTCGCCATCGGTGACGACAAGCAGCCGGTAACTCCCGTAGCCGAATTGTTTCGCGCGCTCCTCGAGCAGCCGATCGGCGCCGATTTTCATATGCTCGCCCAGCGGCGTGCCGCCACCTTCCTTAACCTTTTCGATTGCCGCAACGAGCTTCGATTCGTCACGAGGTCCAAGCGGAAAAAGCCACGGCTGCGAGCGATGCACCCGGCTGAAAACCAGCAGCCCGACATAGGTCGTTTCCGGCACCTGCACCAAAACCCTTTTCAGCGCGTCCTTCGCCGCGTTCATACGCGACACGTCCATCGATTCCATCTCGGTGCCCATCGACCCGGATCCATCGAGCACGATGACAACGTTGTCGTGATAAGTCTGTGCACCCGCAAACAACGGCGCAACAATGGCTACGAAAACTAAAGCCAGCGGTCCAAAAGTCATTCCTGCCCGAACCGTCATCCCTGCACGAACCCTCGTTCCCGCCCGAACCGTCATTCCCGCCCGAACCGTCATTCCTGCGCAGGGGGCCTTCCAAAAACTCCGCCAACCTATTTGCGTCGCCAGAACACGAAAACACGAATCGCGAGAATGCCTCACAATCAACGATCTTGGGCTTGGGCGACGTTTTTGTCTACCCAAAAATGTCGTCTTCGAGACCTGAAGGGCTTTTTGGAAGGCCCCGCAGGCAGGAATCTCCCCGCTCGACCCGTACCGTGGAAACATTCGAAGAGATTCCTGCCTGCGCAGGAATGACGGTGCGAGTGGAAGTTCTTCGACTATGGAAGATGACTTGTTCAATGCGTGTAGTCTTTTGCTCTGTACGATGCGGGTTGGCGAGCGTCAGAAATCAAAGTCCGACTGACCCGCCGCCTCGGCCTGCACGCGCAGCAAGCGAAACTCGACGCGCATGTTCTGCCGCGCTTCATCCATGTTGACGGGCTTCGCGATGAACGGTTCGCGAATGCCCACGCCCACAGGCTGGATTTGGCTTTTATCGAACACCAATCCCTTCCCCTGCGCGTACTTCACAACTGAATCGCGCACCGATTCCGCACGTTTCAGCGACAAGTTGAGCGCCGCCTGCATCGTCTCGCGCGGATTGTGTTCCGCCACGCCGTCGAACGCGCCCTCATTCACCATCTTTTCGACCTGACCCAAATTCTCCAGGTCGAATGGCCGTCCGTTGAGCGCGTACGAGTAATTGCCCGATGCACCCGAGCGCTTCAGCACGCCCTTGTCCATTCCAGCGCGCACCAGTTCCAAGAGCGTCTTCGTCGGGTCAGCATGACCTCGAATCGCGATGACCGCATTGCCGTAGCGGCTCGCGAGCTCCACCACGCGTTGGAACTCGACGCCGTATTGATCGACGCTGAACTCGTTCTGGTTCGGTTCAAAATTGATCGTAAACGACAGGATCGTCCGCTCGTCCAATTCGCCGCCCAGACTCAGCGCCTCGATCTCCTCGACAACCGCCTCCGCCTCGAATCGTTCGCCGCGCGCAGTGTCCGTGCGCGCGAGATAATTCTTGAATGCGGCGGCGTTGTAGTCGAAACCGGGCGTCAGTAGTCCCGCGCGCACGCTCGCGTAGCCGCGGCTGGTGGCGAGATCGAGCGCGGACTTCTGAAACGTCTCGAATCCGCTCAAATTGCCCTGTTGCGTGAAGAACGCCACATTGCCCGGATAGCCCACGAACGTCGCATCGGACAATAATCCGTGCGCGTCTTCTTCGAGCGTTGGAATAACCTCCTGTCCATAAATGTCCTGCGTCAGCTTGAGCAGTCCCATGTATTTTTGCGAGCCGCGCGATTCGTATTCTTTTTTCAGGTCGAGTACTTCTTCGCACGCCTTCAGGTAGCCCGTCACGAATTTCGTCACGAGCTCCTTGTTCGCGTCGAAAAAGTCTTTGCGGCACACATATACGTCGGCGATCGATCGCGACATTTCCGCAGTCGACACCAATATCCGCGCGCCTTTTACCGTGCCCTCGGCCCCGCTGCCGATATTCTGCGCCCCGCCCGTCAGCCCGATCATGTCCGGCGTAATGACGAAACACGCGTCCACGTCGTCACGCGCGCGAAACATTTCCGCCGGCGAATTGTCCGACGCGGTCAAATCCTTCGCCCAAACCACCTTCACATCGTCCCAGCCCAACTGTCCTGTTTTCAGAATGTCGTCCAGCATGCCGACGTGTGGGCCGCCCTGTTGCAGCACGACGGTCTTGCCTTTCAAATCGGCGACCGTGCGAATTTCGGATCGCGCGACCATGTGATCGCCCGCCGACCACGTCATCTGCAGAATGACGACACCTTTCGTGCGAGGGTCCGCGCCGATCACTTCGGACGCCATCCCGACCATGTGGAATGTGCCGCGAAGGAACGGCGACTTGCCCGAAAGGTAGTTGCGCAATTGCTGCACGAAATCGTCGCCCGCGCTCAGCTTCAGGTTGAGCCCTTGCTGCGCGAAGATCGTCCCCGCTTTCGTCGTCAGGCCACCGTTGGCGTAGAAGGTCGCCATGTCGCCGCCCCACGTGATAAACGGTACCTCGAGCGGCGATGTCGCCGTCACGTTCCCGACCGAGACATTGCCGACAAGCTTCTTAAATGAATCCTGAGCCGCGCAGGGAAATGTCGTTAGGGCGGTGCATAGAACCGCCGTGACTATGAACGCATGGGCAACACGAAACATGCTGGTTTTCCTCCCCGTCGTAAGAAAACGGTCGGCATTGAATCAGGCGAGCATTGGACGATCACTCTAAACTACGCGCATCGCGGCGAGAATTCAACGAATCGCACGCGCGCCCGGCGCAAGAACGAATACCTTAGGCCAGTCATTCTGATCCTTAGGCCAGTCATTCTGAGCGCCAG
>JBGTJY010000861.1:0-4751 GCA_041744855.1 Candidatus Hydrogenedentales bacterium | reverse complement strand
GCGCGGTCAGCGCGATGACGATCGCGTCGGCGAACGTATCCGCAGGCGAGGGCGGCGCACTCGCGTCCATGGGGCAACCGCCGTTGCCGCCAGGGCCGCCGGTACAAATGTCTCCGCGCTCGACGACCCCACCATTGGACTCAAAGATAAAGATGTCCGCGAGCGTGCACGTCTTCAAGCTCGACAGATCGATGACGCTGCCCGGCCCAGTGGAGAAGAACGAAACGGCATTGCCGATCGGCGTCGTGATCGTGGTCACGCCTGACAAATCGAGCAAGCCGCCGTTGTTCGCGAAGCTCGGGTAGCCGTCATTGGGGCAACCGGGCGTATTGACTGTGAACGTCCGAATACCTGACAAGTCGATTCGCGCGTTATCCCCGACGACGAAAAGCGATAGTCCGGGACACAGCGTAAAGGTGTAACTACGGACGGAGGGTAGATCGATCGTGGCGTTCGGGTTCGCGACGAACGTGACGTTGGAAATACTCGTCAGCTTCGGAGCCGAGAGGAGGCCGTTTTCACTTGCGCCAACAAATTCCGGTTCCGTTGCGTCCATCGTCTGCAACTCGGGGAAGTCCAACATCGAATCCGGCAGCAGATTGAGGCCGGTGTTCGTGAGTGCAGTTAGTGACGGTAGCGTCCACGTTCCACCCGGCGGTGACGAGATCAAGGAATTCGACATCGTCTCGACGGAGTTCAGTTCGATAGCTTCGGATCCGCCGACGGTGAAGACGACGTTTGAGATTGTCGTGACGGCATTGGCGGTGATTTTGCCGTTAGGTGTCGCGGAAAAGAATCCGTCCGCGATGGATTCGAGCACAGGAAAATCGATTGACGTGTTCTCGCTCATCGAGATGTTTGCGCCGTCCATCGCAGTGAGGCTCGACAAGTCAATAATCCCGCCGAGAATGCTGGTAATTGTGACGGACTGATCGCCCGGACCGGTGATGGTCTCGACATTCGAGAGATTCAGCATGCCGCCCGATTGAACCAGAACCTGCGCCATGATTTGGCCGCAAGCATCTGCCGCGATCGTTAAGGATTCAAGACCCGAAAGATCGAGCAGCGATCCGCCGCCGACCGTGAAGATTGCGTTCCCCGCGCACAGCGACCACGTATAGGAAGTGGCGTTGGACAAATCCACGGTCGCACCGCCGCCCGCCTGGATGCGGCCGTTGTGGATAAAGGTCGGGCCGCCCGCGATGAATCCGCCCGCAGCAGTGTTTACGCTCAGTATGGCGTTGTTGCCGAGGGTGAAGGTACCGTTCACGACGCGAGCGTCGGACACGTTGACCGTCACGTTGCCGCTGATGGTTACACTGTCATCGGGAGTAGGTACCTCGCCGCCGCTCCAGTTTCCCGGAGTTTCCCAGGCGCCGAAGGCGGGCCCCGCCCACGTGACTTCTCCGGCGTTCGCGGTTGTTGCCGCCAGACTGCCTAGCACCACGCCCAGCAACACGAATCGCGTCATCGTTGCATACTTCATGAAACACTCCCCTTTCGCCCCCCAAGAGACCGCAATCAACGTTCAGGAAGCAGCATCATGCCACGCGGGGTTGTATCCGCGCACCCGCGCGGAAAACAGCATTGGGAAATCGATCGTGAACTAATCAACTTGCGGGGACGGGCGACGTGGCTGCCGCAAGTTCTTCTTCCAGTTCGGCGACGAGTTCCTTGGTGACCGCTTGCGCGGAACCGGTGCGCTCGAAGGTCTTGATTTGGCGTTCGTAGCTCAAACCGGTTTCGACGCGTCGGACAAGGTGATCGATGTAGGCGGTCTCGCCGAGATCCTGCGCGGCGCGCCGAACGCGGTCCAAGACTTTGGTGAAGATTTCCCCAAGCGGCAGGACGTCTCCCTTGTCGTCGGTCAGGTACGGCGCCTTCAGACCGAGGCGTGACGCCTGGAAGTGATTCTCCTTTTCGAACCACGGCGGGAGTTCGCGCGGGAGCTTGCCATGTTGGGGATCGCGCATAACATCGGCCGCAAGTGCGCGCACGAACGCGGCGAGGGCCATCGCGTCCTGCACCGTGGGTTGCATGTCCATGCAGCGAATTTCGAGCGTGCCGAAATCGGGATGGGGCCGGATGTCCCAATGCACGTCGCGAAAAGTTTTCATGACCTTCGCGCGTTGCATGGCTTCGAAGAACTGCGTGTAGTCGGCCCAATCGTCGAAGGTCGGCGGTATGCCGTAGCTGCGCGTCGCGGCGACGATGCGATGCCGGTATGCGGCGAACCCGGTGTAGTAACCGCGCCAAAAGGGCGAACTCGCGGAGATGGCAATGAGGATGGGGATGTAGGGCTTGAGCCGGCGCATGGTTTCGATGGCGATGTGCGCGGAAGGCATTCCAACGTGGATGTGCGTGCCGAAGGTCAGTGTCGTATGCGCGAGGTAGCCGGTGCTCGCCGCGAGATTCTTATATCGAGGCAACGGCGTGACCAATGCCATTTGGCGGCCGAAGGCGTGCGTGCCGGCGCCGCAGAGGCGCATGCCCAAGTCGCGGCAGTGCGCATGGACATCCGCGACCACGGGCAAAATGCCCTCGTGCAATTCGGCGACGCTGTTACAGACACTCGAAACAATCTCGACGGTATTCTGGATGAATTCCGGCTTGACGTGTTTGCTGGCCGGGTAATGCTCCATCAGCTTGAGGATGCCGTCGGTGAGATCGTAGTTCTCGCTCTTGAGAATCTGCCATTCGAGTTCGGCGCCGACGCTCAAGGGTTCAGAGTGGGCAAAGTCCATTTAGGGCACCTGTGAGTATTCGTGCGACGCGAGCCGCACGACCTGGTCGAAATAGGCCGCCCCGACTCCGAGGACGCGTTCATCGATATCGAACGCGGGATTGTGCAGTGCGATGTACTCACGATCGCTCAACCTCGCGCCGAAACGGACATAGGCGCCGGGGATTTTCTGAAGGAAGAAGGAGAAATCTTCCGAACCCATGCTGGGATGTTCGAGCGGCATGATCTTTTCCTGACCGATCACCTTCGCCGCGGCGCGCGCCGCAATGTCGGCCTCACGCTGCGAATTGATGACCGGCGGGTACCCGTCGATCATCGCCATTTCGATGCGCGCGTTGTGCATTTCGCCGAGGGCCTTGCACATGCGCAACAGGCCTTGCCGAATTTGCGCGCGCGTGGCGGGCAGCGTCGTGCGAATCGTGCCTTCAAGCAACGCTTCCTGCGCGATGATGTTCGGGGCGGTGCCGGCCTCGACCCGCCCGATCGTGATTACCGTGGGATAGATTGGATTGACCTGGCGCGAGACGACCATCTGCAGCGCGTTGATGAGGAGCGCCGCGATGGCGACGGCATCAACCGCTTCATGCGGACGGGCACCGTGGCCGCCTTTTCCGTGTACGCGAATCCAGAAGCGGTCCGACTGCGCGGTGACGATGCCGTGGCCGACCATGATCTCGCCGACCTGATATAGGTGCGTGACGTGACCGGCGAAGATGGCGCGCACCTCGCCAAGAAGCCCGGATTCCACCATGACCCGCGCGCCGCCGCCGCGTTCCTCCGCGGGCTGGAAAATAAACAGGACGTCGCCTTTCGGCGGATCCTGCGCAAGCAACCTCGCCGCGCCGAGCACCATCGCCATGTGCGCGTCGTGACCGCACGCGTGAACTTTTCCGTTGGACGCTGAGAACGAGAGATTGGTCGCCTCGGTGCCTGGGAGTGCATCCATCTCGGCGCGCAAGGCGACGACGGGCGAGGCGGGATTGCCATTGGTTAGACGGCCGACGACGCCGCCGCCCTTACCCATGTACTCGAAGGGAATGCCGAGCTCATTGAGCTCGCGCATGATCACGCCCGCGGTCTCGACTTCTTCGAAGGCGAGTTCGGGGTTGCGATGAATTTCGCGGCGCAGCTTGACGATACGCTCGAACACCGGTTGGGCTATCGGTGTGATCATCCCGAACTCCCAGACTTCGCAGACATTGCCGCCACCAGTGGAGCAAGAACCGGACCAGTTCGAGCCTCTAGAAGTGCGTGAGCCGAGAAATCGCTGCAATCGAAATCGGGTCACGAACTTGCGAACCCGTATGATTTCGTTGTTTAATACGCAGCTTGTTCGCGGAAACTAGGAGATTGACCATGAGTTTTTTCGATAACGTGCTCGATGCCGCCGGCGACTTCGTTTTGGTGATCGTCAGCGCGTTGCTATCGCCTGTGATCTTGGTCCTCGACATTCTGAATATCGTCGATTTCGAGGTCTCGTACGGCGGAAGCTCCTGAACGCAGGCCGCGGACATCGCGGCGGCCGCCAGACTGAACCGGCGGGTTTCTCCGGTGTTTTAGCTTTTCGGGGACGTGCACGCGTCTCCTTGTTTTTGCCAGTTGCGGCAGGGCAAGCCGTCCGGACAAGGTTCCCGCTCGAAATATGCGTTCGATAGCCCGTTTTTTTGGAAAGTACGTTTTCTCGCTCGATCACAAGGTCATTGGCCTCCAGTACGGTCTGACCTCGATGGCTTTTTTTCTGATCGGGTTCGGGTTGATGCTGCTCATGCGGTGGCAGCTTGCGTACCCTTCGGAGCCCAATCCCCTGCTGACCGGCATCAGCCTCGACGATTCCTACCTGCCGGGCGGCGTAATGGTGCCGGAATTTTATAACTCGCTCGGCGCGATGCACGGCACCATCATGATTTTCCTCGCGGTCGTGCCATTCGTTGTCGGGGCGCTCGGCAACTACCTCGTGCCGCTGCAAATCGGCGCGCCCGATATGGCGTTCCCCAAGCTGAACATGGCG
>JBGTJY010000860.1:0-2986 GCA_041744855.1 Candidatus Hydrogenedentales bacterium | reverse complement strand
TCTACCGCATGACGAACGACTTCTGGCCCAGCGCATTCGTCGCCGCCGCATTCGCGTGGCTCCCGGCCCACGTCGAATCCGTCGCATGGGTCGCCGAACGCAAAGACGTACTGAGCACGTTCTTCGCGCTGCTCGCGCTCGAATGTTATCGCCGCTACACCGTCAACGCGAAGCGGATGTGGTATGCGCTGGTGTGCGTAACGTTCGCACTCGGCCTCATGTGCAAATCCATGATTGTCACCCTGCCGTTCGTCATGCTGCTGCTCGATTACTGGCCGTTGCGACGCATCGGCGCGGCGTCAATCCAACGACTTGCGATCGAAAAATCGCCTCTGTTCGCGTTGTCGATCGCCGCGTGCGTCATCGCGGTGTACTCTCAACACGCGGGCGGCGCGATGGCATCGTTAGACCAAGTTCCGCTCGTAAAGCGGCTGGGCCATGTTCCCTATACGTATTTCGTCTACTTGTGGAAGTCCTGGTTTGAGTTGGGCGCTGACTCCGCCATTTACTATCCGTATACCGAAGCTTTTGATCACGTGCTTTTTGGGTTTCTTTGTACGGCGCTGCTGCTGGCTGTGACGTTTGCAGCGCTCCAGGTGCGCGGCGGCGGAACGTTCTTGACCGCAGGCTGGTTCTGGTTTGTCGGTATGCTCGTTCCAGTCATCGGCATCGTACAAATCGGTGACCAGGCGGTCGCGGATCGATACCTCTATCTTTCGGCAACGGGCGTGCACATATTCATTGGCTTTGCGTTCTTTTCAAAACGCATGCCTCGTCACAAAAGTGTCACGATCGTCAGAGTGATGATGACGGTTGTCGTCGTCACGGCCGCATGGAATAGTTTCGTTTACATCGAAAAGTGGCATGACAGCGAAACGATCTTCCGCCACGCAATCGAAGTCACAGGAGGCAGCTCCAAGGCCCACAACAATCTCGGCACGGCGCTCTACGACCAGCAGCGCTACGGCGAAGCCGAAGAGGAATTCCGCAAAGCGCTCAAGTTCGGACCCGGAAACGTCCAAGCGCGCAACAACCTCGGCGCCGTTTTGCTCGCGCTGAAAAAGCCCGACGAAGCGCTCCCGTATTTCGACGAGGTCTTGCGCGCGACACCGGACGACGCCTCGGTGCACCTCAACAAAGCGGTAGCGCTCTTGGACCTCGGCCGCCGCGACGAGGCCTTGGAGAGTGCCCGACGCGCGCTTGAGGTCGACCCAACATACGTGAGGGCCGACGAATTCCTGAAGCTGCACCCCGTGCCGTAGCGTGATTCCGATCGCGTCAGCCGTTTAGAATTGCGACCGTCCAATCGCCCGACAAGTCATTCCTGCGAAAGCAGGAATCTCTCCCCTCAACCCAGCGCCTCCGTTTGAAGGAGAGATTCCTGCTTTCGCAGGATTGACGGTGTGGGCGGCCGAACAAGAACATGATCCAATTTGGAGTCCGCATGTCCGCCCCGCGCGTCCGCATAGCACCATCCCCCTCCGGCATCCTCCACATCGGCACGGCAAAAATCGCGCTGATGAATTGGCTCTACGCGCGCAAGACCGGCGGCACATTCATCCTGCGTCTCGAAGACACCGACGCCTCCCGTACCGAGGAGGAATTCGCACTCGCGATGCAAGAGGGCTTCAGGTGGCTCGGCATCGACTGGGACGAAGGCCCGCCCTTCGGCGACGAGCCCGAAAAAGGCGATCGCGGGCCGTATCGCCAGACACAGCGGAAAGAGCAGCATCACGCAGCGGTACGCAAGCTGCTCGACTCCGGCAAAGCCTACAAGTGTTTCTGCTCGCAAGAAGAGTTGGACGCCGTGCGGGAAAAAGCGCAGGCCGAAAAACGTCCCGCGAAACTCTGCCAGAAATGCAGAAACCTAAGCCCCGCCGAAATCGCAGCGAAGGGTGATGCGTCCTTTGTCGCGCGCTTCAAAGTCCCTGCCGATGGCGTCACGGTCGTTGACGATCTCGTGCAGGGCCGCGTCGAAAAGCAGAACAGCCAGATCGACGATTTCGTGATTGCCCGCTCGACCGGTGAGCCACTCTTCCACCTCGCCGTTGTCGACGATGACGGACAGATGGCGATCACGCATATCATTCGCGGCGACGATCATCTCACCAACGCGAACAAACACGTCATGCTCTTCGAGGCCCTCGGATACCCTTTGCCGAAATTCGCGCACCTGCCGCTCGTGCACGATGAAAAGGGCAAGAAATTCAGCAAGCGCGATCACGGCGCGAACGTCCTCGACTGGCGCGAGGACGGCTATCTGCCCGACGCGCTCGTGAACTACGTCGCGCTACTCGGCTGGAGCGCGGGCGACGACCGCGAACTCTACACGCGCGACGAACTCATACAAGCCTTCAGCCTCGAACGACTCGGCCAATCGGCGGGACGCTTCGACCTCAAGCGCCTGCAATGGCTCAACGGCCAACACATCCGCTTGCTCACGCCCGAAGCGCTTCGCGATCTGCTCATCCCAGTCCTGCAACGCAACGGCCTCGACGCGTCAACAAAATCGCCCGAATGGCTCGCGCGAATGGCCGCAATCTGTCAGGAAAAACTCACCACGCTGAACGACATCACGCCGCTCGTCGACTTTTTCTTCCATGACATTCGCGAATACGAAGAGAAAGCTGTCGCGAAACAATGGCGCAAACCTGGCGCGGCTGAACAGCTCGAAAAAATCCGCGATCTCTTCGCCGCAGTCAACCCCTGGGACGCAAGCCACATCAAAGAAACCATCGAGCGCCAAGCCGAAACCGACGGCAGCGGACTCGGCCCATTCGTCCACCCAGCCCGCCTCGCCTTAACGGGAAAAAGCGTCGGCCCGGGACTATTCGAGCTCGCGGAACTGCTCGGCAAAGAAACTGCACTCCAACGAATCGATTGCGCAATCGGATTCGTTCGTGGCCTATAGCGGAGCAATGAAGTCTTCAACGCGGCCCGACCCTGGTAGCGCCGGTTTTCAACCGGCGCGTGTGCATGGCGTCGA
>JBGTJY010000859.1:0-2085 GCA_041744855.1 Candidatus Hydrogenedentales bacterium | reverse complement strand
CGCGGCTTTTCCAGCGGCGCGTGCCCGCCGATGTTGACAATCTCTCCGCGCCGCTTGAAAAGCAGCGCTACAAAAAAATCCGTCGCGACTTTTCGGAATGCATCGCAGGCAATCCGGCGATCCTACGACGTCGTCGCCGCGCCGATTAGGCTCGCGTACACTTCCTCGTACTGATCGACAATATCGTTCTTCGCAAATTTGGCGCGTGCGCGAATCGCCCCCTGACGGCCCATTTCCTTCGCGAGCGACTGGTTGGTCAGTATCTCGATCGCATACCGCGCCATCGTGTCGATATCGCCCACTTCGGCGAGGTAACCCGTCACGCCGTGCTCGACAACCTCGACGACGCCGCCGCTATTCGTCCCGATAACCGGAACTTCGCACGACATCGCCTCGAGCGGAACGAGGCCGAAACTCTCCTGCTCGCTCGGCTGAATGATGAGATCGGCGCAGGGCATGATCGTCTCGATGTGCTCAGCCGTGCCGAGGTATTTGATGCGATCGTGGATTCCGAGTTGTTTCGCGACACGCACGGCGGACATCAGCTCCGGGCCGTCCCCCACCATCACGAGGATCGCATTGACACGCTCGACGATCTTATTGAACACGCGCACCACGTCGGTCACGCGCTTCACCGGCCGGAAGTTCGAGATGTGCATGACGATCTTTTCGTCTTCGTCCGCGAGTGTGCAACGTTCCGGAGAGACCGGCGGAAATTTCTCGTCATCCAGAAAGTTGTAAATGGTCTGCACGGGCCGCGTCAGTTCGAATTCGCGTTCGGTCTCTCGCCGCAGCCAATCCGAGACCGCGGTCACCGCATCGCTCGCTTCCATCGTGTGTTTCGTGATGCGATAGAAAGACGGCGCGCTGCCGACCAACGTAATGTCCGTGCCGTGCAACGTCGTAACGACTTTGAAGCGCTTTTCCGGCGGCAACATCTCGCGCGCGAGCAACGCGCAGGTCGCGTTCGGGATCGCATAGTGCGCGTGCCAAATCTCGATATCGTGTTCCTCCGCCACGTCGCAAATGCGTGAAGCCAGCGCGAGGCTCATCGGCGGATCGCGGAAGAGCGGATACGTCGACACGTCGACCGTGTGGCACACGACGTTCGTATGGAATTCGGCGAGGCGGAACGGCCGGTCCGAAGTGACAAAATGCACTTGATGACCCCGCCGCGCCATGGCGATGCCGAGTTCGGTGGCCATGATGCCGCTACCGCCCGCCGACGGCTGACACGAAATACCCAGTCTCATGGTGAGTCCCGCCTTAGAATTCTGCCCCGTCTCAAGACCGCACCCGTATATCCCGAATTGGAATCAGCCCCGGCAGCGAATCGATGCCGAGCGGTCCGTCGCCAAAAAACGGCTCGCCATAGCTAACCCCGATCCTACCCCCCCAATATTCCGCGCGCGTTCGAATTTGTGTCCAAAAGCGTTCAGACGAAATATAGGTGGCCGGGCCGGTGTACGCCGGATTGTGAAACTGCGACTTGTAGGCGCGCAACGCTTCCATCTTTTTTTCGAAATGCCCGGATATATCCACGACGAACAACGGCGGCGTCTCATCCTCGTAGTAGGGCCGAAAATAGTGGATGTGCGACGCGCGGTGCGGCTCCCCCGCCGCCCATGCCTTGCTAACGCCCGCGAAAAAATTCGCGTCGCGGGTGAGTTCGTGCGCGGCGCGGTGGTCCGGGTGCCGGTCCGTTCCCATGTGGCCCAGCAAAACCTTGGGGCGATGCGCGCGAATGAGTTCGCCCACCACCGTGCGTTGCTCCGGCGTGTTCGCGATCGAGCCGTCGCGCAAATTCGCGCACACCCGCTTAGTCACACCGAGAATCGCCGCGGCCTCTTGCGCCTCGGCAACCCGCTCGTCCGGAGTGCCGCGCGAACTCAACTCGCCGCGCGACAAATCGGCGATGACAATTCGATAACCCGCCGACGCCAGCTTGCACAGCGTGCCGCCGGCAGCGAGGTCGACGTCGTCCGGATGCGCGCCGATCGCGAGAATGTCGACGCTCATAACTCGACCTCATTCATCGCGAAGGAGTCGATATCGAGTTCGCGCACGATCCGCGGTACGAGCTCC
>JBGTJY010000858.1:0-4043 GCA_041744855.1 Candidatus Hydrogenedentales bacterium | reverse complement strand
GCCGATCAGCAACAGGAGGAACTGCGACAAGTCCGGCACGCCGCCTGCCGCGAGCGCGTAGCTGAATGCAGCCGTTATGAGCACCATTAGCGCGATGCGCGGTTTCGTGAGCTCGATATACGCTCGTAGTGTTGTCGAATCCATCTCTAATGGCTCACTTCGCGGAAACGGGTCATTTTGCGGAAAGTAGATTCATGCTGGCAGTTTGCGCGCCCCGGGACGCGCGAAGGTGCAGCGGGTGCGCGCGCAACGCGAATAGCGAACACATCCCCAGCAGCACCGCGCCGACCGCCACGTGGAGGCTTGTAATCAGCGGGGTTTTTACCGTCAGCACCGTCGCGATGCCGAGGGAAATCTGCACAGCGATCAACGCGTCTATCAATGCGACGGACCGAAACAACATCGGCCGTTCGCGACGGTCGCGATACGCAATCACGGTACACACCATCGCGGCGAGGGTTACGAGGACGGCGCCCAGACGATGGATGAAATGAATCCAGACCTGGCCGAGCGTCGCGGGCTCGAGCGGCTGACCATTCACGAGACCGAGCTCGTAGCGCGTGTCGTTGATGCGTTCGAGCGTGTCCGGTGTGAAGACGGGCAAGTACTGTCCGCCCATCGAAGGAAAATCCGGAATCGCGAGGCCGGATTCCGTGTGGCGCAATATGGCGCCGAGAATGAGTTGCACGAACACGAACGCGACGAGGTACAGCGCGGGCGCGGTCGATGAATTCCACGCAATCGATTCGCGTGCCATGGACGAGCGCGCGTCCGCTCGTCTTGCGCGTTCGCGCGAAAGGCCATACGCGATGATGACCGTGATGATCAGAAACGTCTGCGCGAGTACCGCGTGCGAAACCGAAATCGGCGCGGGCAAAAAATAGCGCACGGTCAGCCCGCCGAGAATACCCTGCGCGATCACCGCCGCGAGCGCGCCGTACGCCGTCCACCGCAGCCAGCGCCGTTGCTCTCGGAGACCAAGCCACACCGCGAGGATGATGCTCAGGAATCCGACCCCCGACGCGACGATCCGGTGCAGGTGTTCGTGATAAATGTTCCCAACCCATTTGCTCGGGTGAAACAGAAACATGTTCTCGCCATAAGTCGTCGGCCAATCGGGCACGGCGAGCCCCGCGTCGTGGCTCTTCACTTGGCCGCCCAGAAAAATGAGCACGACCGTCGCAAGCACGATCAGCTTGCTAAACGCGCGTAGCCAGGGCGAGGTCAACATGGAGCGCATGGCGGGATTCGTTAGTTCCTCAAAATCCAGCGGCCGGAGTCAGAAAAGCGGCCAAAATCGAGCGCCGACAGAATGAATGAACCGGCAGCGGCGCAGGGGAACGCATATTATGGCACGTAGCGGCGGCGGCTTCAACACGCGCGAGTTTTAGAGAGCAGCCTGGATGGCTGCGCTACAAAATGGGGTAATATTCGTTGTAGTGCAGGCTTCCAGCCTGCGGCAATCCCAGGCAACCCGCCACCAAGTGGAGTGTTTTGTGCAAGATTCTTATCTTCAAGTCACGTTTCGTCACGGGCGCCCAATCGCAGCCTATTACTATCTCCCTCGGCGTGCGGGCGAGAAGAGTGCGCGTACACAAAGCGCTGGCGCCGGCTTATTGGTCGACTACTCGCAGGAAGGAAAAGCGATCGGCATCGAGATAACCGCGCCGAGCAACGTCACGGTCGAGGCAGTCAACGAAGTATTAAAGGGACTCGGCGAAAAGACTATCGAGCCGGTGGATTTGGCGTCGCTTCACGCGGCGTAGGAGTAACATCGGCGCAGGCCTAATGTCGCGTTTGGAGACGACTGATGGAGCTCTTGTTCTTGCGCGTTTTTTGCCTCATTCTTTTTCCGCTCGAAACGGTTCTCGCTCAGGTTCCCGACGAAGAACCGCGCGCTTTACCGTACGTCTCTGTGGCGGCTGAGGTTTTTCGATTTAATGTTCATCTCGATACCCAAACCTTAAATGAGTTGAGCGATCCGTCCAGGCCAAAAACTTCGGACGGCGACGTAGTCGTACTCCGCCCCGGTGCGCTCGACGTGGAAGCCCTGTGGGCTTCCGGTACCGATCCTACGACGCACTCCATGCAACGATTCGGCAAGCCCGCGCTTCGGATTTCCGCTACGAAACTCGCGACGCCCAGTATTGCGATTTCCAAAGACCATCCGGGACGAAGCGACGGGCTGTCAACGCGACTACTTTACTCGGTGGTATTTATGCAAACCCTGCCTCCCGATGACACGAATGGGACGGTCGTTGACCGGATGCGCGCGCGAGCGCGGGAAGCCGGTTTTGTGGTGGCGGAATTCGAGGATGCAAACATCGGACACGGTTTTGTATTTGATGTCGCGGACCTGTCTACGAACACGGACGGTATAGGATACGTTTTTGAAGTAGAGGCACGCTCCGCACCCAGCGGCGGACGACTGCTAATCGACTTTGACTTTCAACTTCGGCTTAATCATTTGGACTCGGTTCACTACCAGCGTTTTCGCGATGTATATGAAACCGCTGGCGCCCGTCCACGGATATTCCTGTATTCGCTTTCGGCGTTCGAACACGTCGCCGTTGTCGTGCAGGCGCGAATCGTCGAGCCCGAATGAATCGAACTCACTCCATCGAAATGTTCGTTTGCTTTAAGTACGTCAAAAACCAATCCGCCGCGGCATTCGAGCTGATCTCGAAAGGCTCGCCGCTGTACATCTCGAAGTGCGTAATCCCCGGCACCTCGATATATTTGCTCGGGCCTTTGAGCGCTTCCGACGCCGCTACCGCACGATCGAGGTTTTTGGTCGGCCCGTAGAGTTCCTCCTCGCCGGCGCCGATAAAGAGGATCGCGGTCGTCTCCGGCACCTCGTCGACGTAGTGAAACGGGTGGTACTCGAACGTCGCCAGTTGCGTCTCGACGTCCACCATGCGCGGGGTTGAGAATCCCGTTTCGAATTCGCCGCCCTTGCCCGTGCGCGCGCGTTGAATCCAATCTTGCAGGATGCGATCCGGGATTGGGCGCGGCGTCTCCGGCACATCCTTCCCGCTGACCGCGGGAATTTGCCCGACAGCGGCCTTCACGCGCGAGTCGATCGCGGCGACGGTCACGATGTGCCCGCCCGAAAAACTCGAGCCCCAAATGCCGATGCGATTGCGGTCCACGCCCGGCTCGCCCTGCAGCCACGAAATCGCGTTGCGATAGTCCTCGATCTGTTTCCACGGGATGAGGCGCGTACGTTTGATCTGCACGTTGGCGGTGACTTGATTCAATTTGCGCTGGTCGTCCGTCTGCACCTCATCGACCAGCGACACGAACCCGCCGCTGCTGCCCCAACCGCGATAATCGATGACGAACGCGACCAGCCCCTTCTCCGCAAATCGCGCTGCATACTTCTCCATCGACACGGGCGTACCGGTCCACCCGTGCGCCAACACGACGCCGGGATAGCTGCCCTCGGCCGTGAACCCCTTGGGATAGAAAATTTTCCCCCAGCACACGATGCCCTCGCTATACCACTGGACTTCTTTCGCAGTGACGCCCTCCGGCATCGTGTACACGTAGTCTTCGGGATACAGGCGGTCTTTGATGGGCTTCGTTTCTTGCGCGAATCCGGCGAGAGCAACTCCAAACGCGGCCATCACGATCGTGCAATGGGCAATTGTGCAATGCGCGATGATGCCGCGGCCACCGTCGGCATATGCAGTGAGCATCAGTAATCTCCTCGTGCGTATCCGATGGACCTACCAGCAATCCCGAAACTCCAGAATCAGTCATTCTGAGCGCCCGCGAAGAATTTCGCTCGTGCGATATCCGTGGGTTCTACTCCGTCTGTGATTCTTGGCTCGCGCTCAGAATGGCTGAACCCGGCCGATAGGTTACTTTTTAGGCCAAGCTTTGACAAATCAAGCTTCGTGCTTCGAGCACAAATCACGCCGACGTGCAACTCTTCAGCGCCCGATCCAACAACTCGCGAATGACCGGATCGCTCACGCCCCGCGCGTTTAGCTTCGTCAGTGTGTTGTGTAGCTTCGGGTCGCCCAGGGCTTCCGCGG
>JBGTJY010000857.1:0-1910 GCA_041744855.1 Candidatus Hydrogenedentales bacterium | reverse complement strand
GGAACTCACCCTCCGCCAGCGGGTATATAGGACTTCTATTCGCAACTCGATGGGGAACTCATGAGATTTCGAGCATTCTTCGCGGCGGGCATGTTGCTCGCTGCGCCTACCATTCAGGCCGACACCATCTTGCTCAAGAATGGCGATCGCATTACGGGCACGGTGACCAAGATTGACGCCGGAAAAGTCAGCGTGACAACGCCCTTCGCCGGGGCCATCGATATTGGAATGGAGCATGTTCAGAGTATTGCTACCGACGCGCCCGTTGCGATTGAAAAGGTGGACGGCGGAATTCAGGAAGGCCAGCTTTCCGTCACCGATACGAAGCAGCAAATCACGGTCGACGCGACGCCGACGGATATCCCGCTGGAAACCGTAAAACGTGCCGCTCCCGATCGCGAAACTTTGGACAAGTCGATCCGCAAGGCCGCCCGCATTTGGACCGGCACCGTGGATACCGCCGCCATATTCCGCAGCGGCGAGACGGACCGCTTCGATGCAACCTTGGACCTCTCGCTCGTTCGCACGCGTCCCATCCACACGCTGACGTTGAGGGGGCTGGCGGCGTATGGCGAAACCGACAGCTCGCTCAACACGCAACGCGCGTTCGGCGAAGCAAAGTGGCAGTACTTCTTCACCGGCCGGCGCCTGTACGCGTTCGGCCTCACGACGGCCGAGCACGACAAGCTGCGCCGGCTTGAATCGCGCTACGCCGTCGCGAGCGGCCTCGGCTACAAAATCATCGACACCGAACCGCGCAAGCTCACCGGCGAATTGGGCTTCGAATACGCCTTCGAGCGCTGGGAAAATTTCGGCATCGGCGAATACAACGACAAAGTCGACGCCGCGCGCATGCTTGAATTCAACAATCTCCGCGCGCTGCTGGAAGGCTTGAGCGCGGGGACCATCGCGCCCGACCTGATGGCGTTCTTCCGCGGCGCGCGCATCATCCGCAATTTCGCCGGCCCCGAGCTCGGCGACAAGATTCGCTCCGAAGACTACCCCAGCGGCCGCATCGCGCTGTCATACTACCAAAAGTTGTTCAAGCGGTCGACGCTCACCGACGACCTAGTCGTTCTCCCGCGCATCGAAGACTTCGGCGAATTCCGCGTCACCAACACCCTCGCGTTCATGACCCCGGTGAACGAGCACATCAGTATCCGCATGTCGCTGCTCACCCAATACGACAGCGACCCGGGAGCCGAAGACATAGACAAATTCGACAACACATTGACGCTTGGCTTGCGGTATTCGTTCTGATGTTAGCGGGCGCGCCAAACTCAAGTGCTCTTGAATTCCTTCACCAACGCCTCGATGCTCGCCTTCGCATCCCCGAAAAGCATCCGCGTGTTCTCTTTGAAGAACAACGGATTCTCGATGCCCGCGAAGCCTGACCGCATCGAACGCTTGAGCACGAACACGCTCCGCGCGTGGTCGGCATTGATGATGGGCATGCCGTAAATCGGGCTCGATGGATCCTCGCGCGCCGCGGGATTCACGACGTCGTTCGCGCCGATCACGATTGCAACATCGACGGCAGCGATTGTCCGATTGGTATCTTCCATTTCCACGAGCTGCTCATACGGCACGTTCGCCTCGGCGAGCAACACGTTCATATGGCCCGGCATGCGGCCCGCGACGGGATGCACCGCATACTTCACTTCCGCGCCGTTCTTTTCGAGCAGCGTGCCAAGCTCGCGCACCGCGTGTTGCGCCTGCGCCACAGCCATGCCGTAGCCCGGAACGAACACGACGGACGATGCCGCTTCGAGCACTAATTACGCATCCGCCGCTCTTATCGCTTTCGCTTCGCCTTGAACCGCCGCGCCTCTAGACGCAGCGGAATCGACGCTTCCGAATCCGCTAAACAACACATTGCCAAGCGACCGGTTCATCGCCTTGCACATGAT
>JBGTJY010000856.1:0-5076 GCA_041744855.1 Candidatus Hydrogenedentales bacterium | reverse complement strand
CCTGGTAATCATCGACGAGCAGCACAGATTCGGTGTGGCGCAACGCATGCGGCTCGTGCGCAAGGGCATCGCGCCCGACGTGCTCCACATGACGGCGACACCCATCCCGCGCAGTCTCGCGTTGACGATGTACGGCGCGATCGACTTATCCGTCATACGCGACTTGCCGCCCGGACGAAAACCCGTCCAGACCCGCATCATTCCACCCGAGAAAGAACAGGACCTGTGCGGCTTTATTCGCAGGAACGCGTCGAAAGGTTTCCAAACCTATTTCGTCTGCCCGCTCATCGACGAATCGGAGACGAAAGCGCTCGCCGCCCTGACCGCACGCTACGACGCCCTGTCAAACGGGCCGCTGACCGAGCTGAGATGCGCATGCGTGCACGGCCGCATGTCCTCCGAAGAAAAGGAATCCACCCTTCGCCGATTTGCAATGAAAGACCTCGACGTATTGTTCGCCACGTCCATCATCGAAGTCGGCATCAACGCCCCCTCAGCCACTATCATGGTGCTGGACGACGCCGCGCAATTCGGCCTGACACAGTTGCACCAACTGCGCGGACGAGTGGGCCGCGGCGCCGATCAGTCATGGTGTTTCCTGCTCGGAAAACCACGCACCGAAGAAGGCAAAGCACGCCTCGACATCCTCGTCGGATGTAACGACGGTTTCGATATAGCGGAAGCCGATCTGCGCCTGCGAGGCCCAGGAGAAATCCACGGCGCACGCCAAGCAGGATTGAGCGACCTCCGCGCCGCCGACATCCTTCGAGACCTCGACCTACTCGAATGCGCCCAACAGCATGCCCGCGCTCTCCCGCAAGCGCCCAAGCAACTATTCCGCGCCTAGGTTCGGAGTTCCGCATTCATGCGGCGGGATCAAACTCCGAACCGTCGATCCCTCGCAATCCCCCGCATATATGCGGAACTACGAACCTTATTTCGCGAGGATGAGTTCCGGTTTCTCTTCCATAGTCGGAGTTTCGGAGGGCGATCCCGGCTGACCGCCTGGCGTGTTCTCCGGAATTTTTTCCATCCCAATTACGAACATCAACAGCGCCGGCGTCAGGAACACAGTGAAAATGGTCGATACGGCGAGTCCGCCGAGCACAACGCTGCCTAAGCCCCGATACAACTCCGAGCCCGGCCCCGGGAAAATGATGAGGGGCAGCATCCCGAACACGCTCGTGGCCGCAGTCATATAAATCGGCCGCAATCGAGTTCGGGTTGCGTCGAGCACCGCCTCGCGATGTTGCATGCCGTTGTAGCGAATGTTGTTGAGCGATTGGTGCACGATAAGGATCGCGTTGTTGACGACGATACCTACGAGGATGATGAAGCCGAGCATCGTCAGAATGTCCAGCGGCTGGTGGCTCAGGTACATGTTGACGAGTTTGAGTCCGATGAACCCGCCAGCGGCCGCCATCGGCACCGTGAACAGGATGACGATCGGATAAATGAAATTGCCGAACAGCGCCGACATCAGCAGGTAGGTAATGAGAATCGCAAGCGCGAAATTCCATTGCAACGCGACGCGCGTTTCGGTAAGCGAGTCGGCGGTGCCCGACATCGTGATGTTGATGCCATCGAGCGTGCCGTCATCCCGAAGCTCGTTGGCGATGTCGCCATTGATGAGGTTCATCGCCTCTTCCATCGTCACTTCGGGCGGCGGAGTCACCTGCAGCGTGAAAGCGCGGTTGCGCTCGAGATGCCGAATCGCCGTGAGGCCCGTCGTCTCAACGAAATCGCTCAGCGACGATATGGGGACGTTCTGCCCCAACGGAGTCGGCATCAACGCGCCGTAGAGTTCTTCGGGCGAACGTACATTGGAATCGGCGACTTTGACGACGAGGTCGATTTTCTTTTCGCCTTCCTGCTTGAAATCGCCAATGTCGCGTCCGTCCATGATCACGTCGAGCGCAATGCCGAATTGTTGCGCATTCATGCCCACGGCCTTGAGCCGCTCGCTATCGGGAACGAAGCGCGCCTCTGGATATAGCAACTCGAGCGTAGGCAACGGCCGAATTTGCGAACCGGGAATGCGGTCGCGAATAACGCCCATCATGCGGGTGGCCGCGGCGACCATGTGCTCGATGTCATTGCCGTTCAAGTTCACGTCGATCGCGCGGCCGCCGCCGATGCCGCGACCGAAAATGCTGGACTGGTTCGAAATCCCGATGATGCCGGGAATGGTTGAAAGCATTTCCTGGCAAACCGGAATCAACTCGCGCGTGCGCTCCATGTCCGCGCTGCCTACGCCGCACATCATGAAATCGCCGCCCGAGGTGAAGAAGACGCGCGCGAGCGGCGGTTTGCCCTTGTAGCCCTCCGGCGCGTAGTACGGCTCCATGAAATCGAAAATCTGTTCGCCGATTTCGAGCCGCTCCTCATACGAAAGACCGGGTGGCGCGATCAGGATATTGAAGATAAGGTCTCGGTTGCCTTCCGGCAGATACTCCATCGGGGGAAACAGCGCGCTGCAAACGAGAAATGACCCAACGGTCAGCCCGCCCGCAACCGTGAGTCTCGTCACCCAATTGCGCATGGCGAGCGAGATCAGCGCCATGAAAGCGTCGCGAAGGCGATGGCCAAAACGCGACAGTATCGATTCGCGCTGCACCTTGCGCTCAAACCGATGCAGAAATTTGTTCTCGAACAACAGCCGCGCCAGCACCGGCACGGTGGTTATCGACACGAATAGACTGATCGTTTGCGACGCGGTAACCGCCACCGCGATATCGCGGAAAAGCAACCCCGCCTCCTGCTCAAGGAAGATGACGGGAAGGAACACGGCGATACACGTAAGGGTCGACAGCAGTATCGCGCCCCACACTTCGCGCGTAGCGTCGTAGGCGGCGTCGAAAGCAGACTTGCCCATCTTGCGATGCCGGTCGATGTTTTCGAGCACGACGATCGCGTTGTCGACCAGCATGCCGACCGCGAACGCGATGCCGGCGAGACTGACGACGTTGAGCGTCGTGCCCATCGCGCTCATGACGATGAACGAGGCGATGATGCTAATCGGAATCGACAGCGCGATGATGATCGTCGAAGACACGCTCCGCATAAACACGAGCAGTACGATGCACGCGAGCCCGCCGCCGATGAGAATGTTCTCCCGCAGCAAGTCGATTGCGCCGCGTATGTATCGCCGTTGGTCGTTTAGCCAGCGGAGTTCCAGCCCGTGCTCGGCGAGGATGTCCTCGTTGACTCGCTTTACCGCCGCCTCGACGCCGTCCGTCACCTCGAGCGTGTTCGCATCCGGCTCGGGCACAATCGGAATGACAAGTCCTGGAACGCCGTCTTGCAGGCCTACGCTGATGAGTTTGTGGTAGCCAAACGAGACGTCCGCAAGATCGGCAATACGCACGTGGCGTTGGCCGTCGGACGTGATCACGACGTTCTGAATATCCTCGACCGAACGGAATTCTGAAACCGCGCGGACACGATAGTCGCGCCGGCCCACGCCGAGATTCCCCGCGGCGATGTTCACGTTCTCGCCCCGCAACGCGTTGATGACTTCGTCGATCGTCAACCCGAACGCCGCAAGCCGATCGGGCTTGAGGATGACGTGCATTTCGCGTTGGGTGCCGCCACGGAGTTGCACTTCCGCCACGCCGGGCACACGTTCTAAATACTGCCGGACGTTGTTCTCGAAAAATGTCAGGTACGTATCAATGTGATTCGGGTTGCCCTCCAAAGTTTGGAGGGCCAACACGACGACGGACTGCCGGTCCGCGCCGGATTCGCGCAGCACCGGCTTGTCGACGTTCTCGGGATAACTGCGGACTTCTTCGAGCTTGTTCGAAACCCGCAGCAGCGCGTCCTCCGTCTCGATGCCGAGGTCGAATCGCAGCGTGATCTGTCCAAAACTATCGGAAGAAGTGCTCTCCATTTCGTCCAGACCCTGGACGCCCTTGAGAAACTCCTCCTGCTCCTCGATGATGTCTCGTTCGATCTCGTAAGGAGTCGCGCCGGGCCAAAACGTGGAGACACTGATGACCGGCTGTTCAACGCGGGGGCTGAGTTGAATCGGCAGGCGCGTGAGCGCGACCCCGCCAAAAAGCAACAGCAGGATGATGCCGACGAAAACCGTTACCGGCTTGGATAGGACGAAACGAATGAGGTCCAAGGATCAACCCGAAGTGCGGTGACCGGTCGATCAGCCGTCGGCCGGAACGGCGGTACCCGACGTGACGACCCCGCTGTGAATGCTGAGCGTCTCCCCGCCTTGTAAACGTTCCTGCCCTTTGACGATGAACGTTTGCGAAACATTAACCGTCGGCGCTTCGACGGCGGCCCACTCATCGCCCTCGCCTTCATACCCGAGGAGTTTCACCTGGTGACGGCGCGACTTGTCGCCGTCGACCGTATAGAGCACGTAATTCTCACCTTGTTTCATGAGTGCGTCGCGCGGCACGAACAAGCATTCGACGGGATCGGAAACCGGCAAGTAGACGAACGCGCTCATCCCTTCGAATAGCGGCTGGTCATACTCGACGCGCACTTTCACGGGAAATAACTTGGAGGCGATCTCGCCGCGCGGAATCACGCTGACGATCTGTCCGGCAACGGCTGTGTCGGCAATCTTTACCGAAACCTGATCGCCGATCGTGACCCACCGCAATTCGATCTCGGGCACATCCACGATCACGTCGTAGAGCCGTTCGCGCGCGATCACGGCGACCATTTCGCCGACGCCTTTCCACTCCCCGAGTTCGGTCGAGCGGGCAACCACCACACCATCGAACGGCGCGCGGATCGTGTTCTTGTCGATGACCGTCTGCGTGCGCTCGACTTCCGCGCGCATCGCGTCCACCTGCGAACGATCGGACTGCACTTCAAACCGAAGCTGGTCCATCTGCTGCGGCGTGGTGACTTCATCTTTGATGAGCGATTCCGCGCGTTGAAATCGCGCCTCGGAATCCAGCAGCTCAGCATCGTGCCGCGCGACGGTCGCGCGCTTCGCCTTGAGCTCCTTGAGCAGGATCGAGTCGTCCAGGTGCACCAACACGTCGCCTTGCTTGACCCGCTGGCCTTCTTCGAAATTGACCTCGATCACTTTGCCCGCGACTTCCG
>JBGTJY010000855.1:0-4017 GCA_041744855.1 Candidatus Hydrogenedentales bacterium | reverse complement strand
GCTGAGCAGTTCCAGCACGTTCTTCGCGCGCAGCTCCGAGGGGTAATAACCCATGTCGGGGTCGGGGTCCGTCATCGGGCTCTGCTCGACACCGTCCGATTCGACCATCAGCGGCCGACGCGCGCGTTTACGGTACTCGTTGATGAACGTGTTGCGAACAATCGTCAACAGCCACGCGCGCAGATGGGTTCCCTCTGCGAATTTGTAGTGGAAACGCAGCGCCCGCACGACGGATTCCTGCAACAGGTCTTGGGCATCGGCCCGATTGCGGGTCAACCGCAGCGACGCCGTGAACATGATATCGAGATGGTCGATGACGTTCGTTTCGAAGATCTTGGACCACTCAGCGGAAGAACTCTTTTCGTGCGACATGACCAACGCGCTCCTTTAGGCCAGCTTAGGCCTGGTGTACCCACACACACCACCATTTTAACCTAAAGGCGCGAATAAATCAAATCAAGTGATTAGAATATTTTAATCAATACGATTAAATTATAGGATAAATTAATTTCCTCCAATATGTTACAACGGTTACGAATTCAAGTTTTAGCTAAGCCAATCTGCGATTAATGCTGCAATCTCGTCGGGTTTTTCCTGCGGGATGAAGTGCGTCGCTCCCTGCAAAAGAGCGAAATCGACATTCCGGAAGCGGTCCTTCTGTAGTTCGGCCAAATTTCGTACGTCGCTTCCATCGGCGCTAACGAGTCTTACGAAGAGGGGCAGCTCCGACAGGTGCTCGAAGACGTCGGTTCCGCCGCTGCCGTCGTAGACCGCGGCCTCGATTTGGCCTGGACACTTGAGCTCGACGCTACCGTCCGGTCGCTCGACGAAGCCATGCCGAACGTAGGCCTCGAGCGACTCCGGGTGCCAGTAGCCCATCGGGGGCTTCGACGCGAAGCGTTGGCGGGCTTCATCGAGGCTGGGGAGGACGTTCTTGCGGTAGCGCGATTTCTCGGCCAGGCGGTTGGGTCCGCTGAACAGGCTCGCGGGGCCGACGATCGGATCGATCAGGACGACGCGGCGGAACAACTCGGGGCGCTTCCACGATGCGTAGCAGATGTGGGCGGCCCCGGCGGAATGTCCGGCGGCGAGGACTGGGGTGGGGAGGCGAAGGGCGTCGAGGACCGCGATCAAGTCTTCGCCGGAAGTCGCCCAACGATACGCCGCGGGGTCGGAGGGCTTATCGGAGTCGCCGTGGCCGCGGGTGTCGGGCGCGTAAACTCGGAACTGAGGGCCCAAGCGCTGGACGACCGGATCCCACATGCGTCCATGGGTGCCGGTGCAGTGCGCGAGCAGCAGGGGTGTGCCTTCGCCGCCGTAATCCCAGACGTTGATGCCGACCCCGTTTGCGCCGCCGACGCGGATGGACGTTGGCGCGAGAGTGATCGGTGCCACATTCGGCGATTCGTTCATGAATGGCCGTGCTCCTCCAGCCAGCGCGCGCAGTCGATGGCGGCCATGCATCCCGAGCCGGCAGCGGTGACGGCTTGGCGATAAATTTTGTCCTGCACGTCTCCGGCCGCGAAGATGCCGGGAATCTTGGTGTAGGTGGAGCCGGGCTTGGTGATGAGATAGCCGGTTTCGTCCATATCGAGGACGCCTACGAAGAGATTGGTGTTCGGCTTGTGGCCAATAGCGGAGAAATATCCCGTGCAAGGAATTTCCCGTGTCTGGTTGGATTTGAGGTCTTTGATCCGCACGCCCGTGACGCCGGTCTTCTCGTCGCCCAATACTTCCTCGACGACCGTGTTCCATTCCACCTGTATCTTGGGACTCGCCAACACGCGATCAGCCATGATCTTGCTCGCGCGAAATTGATCGCGACGATGGACGATGTGCACTTTGCTTGCGAAGTTGGTGAGGAACAGCGATTCCTCCATCGCAGTGTCGCCGCCGCCAACGACGACGAGCGGCTTGTTGCGGAAACGCGGCAAGGCGCCGTCGCACGTCGCGCACGCGGATACGCCGTGGTTCATGTACTTCGCCTCGGATTCAAGGCCGAGATATTTCGCGGTCGCGCCCGTCGCGATGATGATCGATTTCGTCTGCCACGAATCGCCGTCTGAATGCACGGTGAACGGCGGGCCGTCGAAATCGATCTTCGTGACCGTGCGATACATGGACTTCGTCCCGAATCGCTCGCACTGTTTCTTGAAGTCTTCCATCATTTTCGGGCCGGTGACGCCATCGGGATAGCCCGGGTAATTTTCGACTTCGGTCGTCGTCATAAGCTGGCCGCCGGGCAGAATCTCCGGGCTCAGCTCGCCTTCGAGGAGCAACGGTGCGAGGTTGGCGCGGGAGGTATAGAGCGCGGCCGTGTAGCCGGCGGGGCCGCTGCCAATGATGATCACGTTTTCCATTCAGTCACTCCAAAGATTCACCGCGATTCGAGCGGGGTGGAAGGCAATTCAGGCGCAGAAGACCGCGTAGTAGCGAAAGCGAACGCGGATTATAGTGTCCCACGTGCGCAGTGAACAATCAGACGGGATTCACCAACCGACGGTCCGTTCCCATTCGTCGATCACGTTTTCGTGCTCGTCGATTACGTAATACCGGTCGTGCGCGCCGATGGTGTGGCAGACGTGATTGGGCAGCACGCGCACGCGCTTGCCCACGGGGAACTCGGCGAACGGAAACGCGGTGGCGTCATCGAGCGACGTCAGAAAACCGTGTTCCTGATTTACTTGCGTGACGCCGAGATTCGGTCTCGGAGCGGAGCCCTGGGAACCGCGGATGAGACCGTACGGCGCGTGGACTGCCTCGGGCCGCGCGATACCGAGGTCTTTGGAAAGCGCGAGCGCGCCGGCGTCGATGTAGACCCGATTCACCGAGCGCTGCTGCGATACGACACTCGCGAGCACAGTGACCGCGATGTCGCCATGCGTGCACACACCCAGCGTGACTTGCATCAAGTCCATGAACACGTAGACGCCCGCGCGAATTTCCGTGATGCCTTCGAGCGACGTTGCGAAGGTCATCGTCGGAGTCGAACCCGCGCTCACGACGGGACACGGTATGCCCGCGGCGCGAATCCGTTCGGCGGCTGTGACGCCGCTTTTGCGCTCGGCTTCCGCATCGTCGCGAATGGCGTCGAGCGACGTTGCGCTGTAGGACTTGCCGCCGTAGGTGAGCACGCCTTCGAACGCGAGATTGCCCGCGGCTTGGAGGATGCGGGCGATTTCGATCACGTCCGGCGAATCTGGTGGAAGACCCGTGCGGTGGAGTCCGGCGTCGATTTCAACGAGGACGCGCAACGACGCCGCGAATCGAGGCGCGTATTCGGCGAGCGCGCGCGCGACCTCGACGTTGTCGGTGATTGCTCGCACCCGCGCGCCGCGTTCGAGTAACGACGCTATACGCGGAAATTTCCCGGGTTCGACGCAGACTGCATAGGTGATGTCGCGAAAACCATTGCGCAGAAAATACTCGGCTTCGTTGAACGTGGCGACCGTGATTCCGCCGCTGAAGCCCGCCGTCGCACGGCGAGCAACCTCGGCGGATTTCGCCGTCTTGCAGTGCGGTTGAAGATCGACGCCTGCGCTCTGCGCGCGCTTGCGCATGCGATCGAGGTTGCGCTCGAGCACGGCGAGATCGAGCAGGAGACATGGAGTGGGGAGATCGTGGAGGGTGCGAGGAGCCATAATTGAATTTAGGTCGCCGTAACGTCTTGGATCAAATTCGCAATGCATCAGAATCCACCAGACAACGGTTGTAAGTGTTTCTGTCATGATAAAAAGAAAACTCTGTCGGATATCCACTGACCGTCGACAACGCCCGTTCAGGGAGGCAGCATCGCATGACAACCTTTTACTACATGAGCGGTGAAGAGGTTCGGGTAGGCGACATTGTCACCGTGCACGGTGAACGAGCCGTCATTGAAAGCGTGATTTCCAAAGGCACTGAAGATGCACGGGCCTGGTCCTGCTTCGAAACAGGAGGGGTGATGATCGAAGTTGAGGGCAGAGGCATTGAATTATGGAATTCGACGGATAACGAAGAAGACCTCGAATTTCTAGG
>JBGTJY010000854.1:0-6028 GCA_041744855.1 Candidatus Hydrogenedentales bacterium | reverse complement strand
AGATTGGGGCCCCAATAACCGCACCCCACCACGCCCACGGATAGTCGCTCGTTCATTAGCGATGCCATCCAGCCGCCTGCGCCAGGGAAACCGTGGGGGGATTGCTAGGTCGACGTCGGACGGAGCCGGTCGGTTGGAGTGGAGTTGCGTCGGCTCCCGTCGCCTGCCGCCATACGGCGGGCAGTGTCTTGCTTAAGATCGAGAGATCCAGACCGAGAGAGGAATGTCTGGCGTAGAAAATATCCATCTCGATCATCTGATTGAAGGTGGTGCGATTTTTCCCATTCACCTGCCAATAGCCAGTGAGACCGGGGAGAGCGTTCGCACGTTCTCTCTGCCAGGGCTGATACCGGGCAAATTCGGGCACGGTGCAGGGCCGAGGACCCACCAGGCTCATTTCCCCACGGATGACATTGAAGAGCTGCGGCAACTCATCCAACCCTGTAGCCCGAAGGAACCGTCCTCCCGGGATGATTCGATCATCCGCTGCATCCAGTTTGGCCATGGGAGCGTCAGTGCGCATCAGCCGTTCGAAATAATCTTCGTGCGAACTCGTATCAGAGTTCACCTTCATGCTGCGAAACTTGTATAAAAGGAACCGCTTCCGGCGGGCTCCGATTCGTTCCTGACGATAAAAAGCTGGGCCCGGCGAGGCCACCTTGATGAAGAGCATGAGCAGGACCATGATCGGCAGCCAGATGGGAAGAGAAACAAGGATGAGGGTCAGATCAAGGGCACGCTTCCAGGTCGGTGCGCCAGCGGGCTCCACCGTGTTCGCCTCGTCATCGTTACCAAAGTCCCGAAGGTCTCCGTCGATCGTCGGAATCCCCGAGCGGGATTCTGACGACGAAAAAGTGCGGGGCATGCTGCCGCCCTTGGTCAGCTGCTCGGATTTTCGGCGCAAACTGTTTACTTCCATGTGTCTGATATTCTTCCGTGAGCCACCGCGGCTTATAAAAATTAGGCCGTCCGGGGTTTGCCAGAATGGTCTATTCGACTTCGCGTGAGTATCGGGGAACGTCCCCGGTTTGCAAGCCGGGGTGGTAGCCGCTGTACCCCCTTCATCCAATCATTCGCCCGCTCTTTTAACAAAGCCGCATTACCACAGCCCAGCTTTTGTTTCAGGTTTTCGTCGTAGCATTCTATTGTCTTTCGACTCAAGCCAAGCTCCCTGGCAATCTCCCCCGTTCCGAGTCCCACCCCAATCAGCTGGAAAACGTGCAATTCGCGGTCCGTCAACAGGTCCAAGGCGCCGTTCTCCGCCGGGTCGCGTGACACGGGTTTTCCGGAAACGGCCAAAGCACACCATCTCGTTTGATACGAATCACCATTGTGAATGCATTCCACAGCAGCGAGCAAGTGTTCCGCGGTGGCACTTTTCATTAAAAAACCGTGCGCTCCCGCCTTCATCGCCCGTCGTGCATAGCTCGCATCCCAATACTCAGAAATGGCAATAATCGCTGTCTTTGGATATCGTCCCACCAAGTCTTTGATGAGCGCCAGCCCATCTCTATATCCGAGGAACAAATCCAGGATCAAAATATTTGGTTGTTGGGTTTCCACGATTTTCAGCGCGTCCTGCTCCGAACGTCCCATTGCACAAACCCCCCACTTCCGTGAACGTTGCAAAATAGCTCCTATCCCCGTCCGTACGAAGTCGTGATCATCTACAATTGCGACTTTGCACATAAGAGACGCTCGTCCGGCTACAAATGGACGCATAAACATTCTAAGGAGTCTCCAGCTGCAAGTTCGGCATGAGAGGCAGAATATTTCCAAAAAATGAAGTGCTCCTAGGGGAGAAAAGTGCGCCGATCGTCGGGCGATTTCGTCGTAAGCTATTGTCCAAACCGGGGATACTCCACGGTTTTGGGTCGATCCAACGCACAACGCGAGCCGAGCCGGAGAGCGCCGAAAACAATAAAGTCGGCCCACACCGCAGCCGATGGGACACTACCGTGCGCCCACGCGGTGGGGTCCGCCGATCATCGTCGGATGACTCGCCTCCCGATTGGAAGCTCGCGTGCGGCCACTGGTCCGCCTGCGAGAATACGCCGTTCCATCTGCAAAGTGGAAGCCCGACCGATCCTGATATCCCAATGGGGCACTACGCAATTCACGGCGCAACACCAAAAAAATTCCAAGGATTGTAAAGAAGCTGATAAACAGGACCAACATAAGCTTGGTAAGTAGCAACATTGGTGCCGCCGAGGAATTGCATCCGATTTACTCGACAACTTTGGCCTCTTGGGAGGATAGGCGCATCAAATTCGCTCAAACGTGTCTAAAAAAGTGTCCTCTCCGACCCTTTACGAAGAACCGATCCCACGTTTCAGGTTTGAAATGCATCTCATATTCGCAATTTTGATGGCATAATCCGGGCCAATCGCCGCGAATTCTGCGCAATAAAGAACCACTTGCCCCCGAGAAACACGTGGGCAAGATATATGCCCGTCGCACTTCGCCGGTCCTGAGTAGCTCAGTGGTAGAGCGGTCGGCTGTTAACCGATTGGTCGTAGGTTCGAGTCCTACCTCAGGAGCCACTTTCCTGCAGCAATGCCGCGCCTCTGCATGTTGCGATCGCAACGAATGTCCCGACGGATCGCAACCGCGCAGCGTGAACGGGCGAGCGGGCGGAACTCCCGAGAGCCCTTTGCCCTCACCCGCGAAGCTTTCTTGTGCACGTCGCCATTATTCTCGCCAAGCACAACCCGGCCTGAGCACGCCTCCACTTGCTCCCTGGCGAGCCAACGTCACCTTGTGGCACAACGTTTTTCGCTTCCGCAGCGCACCGCGCCGAAGCGGTCGCACTGTAGCACTCGTCCGTCTCGCGATGCGAGGCGCGAAGAGTACGTCGAAATCCGTCTCAACCGCGACGGCCTTCTCGCCGGGATCCCCGATCCCGAACCCCTCTGGCGCGTGGCGGCACTGGCCCGACCGCGGCGGGCGACCCGGGCTACAACTGCGAGTCCAGTCGCAATAATTCGCCTAACGACCAAGCTTGGAACGGACAACCGGCAGGCGTGTGCGGCGGATCGCCGTCTGCGATTTCCGAAATATGCCCCAGCCCGGCGTGATTCAGGTGTTCCAAAAATGGCGCAATGAAACGTCGCCCAGCCTCTGCTTTCGCCTCCGGCGAATGACCTCGCACCCGCAGCCAGGCTTCGACAAACGGACCGATCAACCATGGCCACACCGTACCCTCATGATAACTTCCATCCCGCTCCGCTACCCCGCCACCATAGTGCCCAACGTATCCGGGCTCGCCTGGCGCCAGCGAGCGCAAACCCAGCGGCGTAAGCAGGTGCGCCTCGACCACGTCGACAACCTGGCGCGCCTTCTCCGGTGCAAGAAGCATGAGCGGCAATCCGCCCACCGCGAAAATCTGATTCGGACGAAGCAGATGATCCACCGTGCCGGGCTCGTGATTGCAATCGATCACATCGTAGAGACATCCAGCTTCCTCATTCCAAAAACGCTCGCCGAAAGACTCGAGACCTTTCGCCAGCGCCGGCTGCCAACGCGGCGAAAACTGCGCGCCGATCGCGAGTGCATTTACCCAGAGCGCTTGAATCTCGACCGGCTTGCCGATGCGCGGCGTGATCTCGCGACCATTCACGCGCGCGTCCATCCAGGTGAGCTGCTGGCCGTGCTCGCCCGCGCGCAACAATCCATCTTCATCGGCCCGAATCCCAAAGCGCGTACCGTCGTGATAACCGGTGAGGATCGTCTCGATGGCCTCGCGCAATTTCTCGGCGTGGCAATCGCTCGTCGCGTCGGCGTTGTACGCTGCCGCGCCCAAATAGTCGCCCACCGCCACCACGTACCAGAGCGACGCGTCCACGGAATTGAACTCCGGTTGATCGCCTTGATCGGGAAAACGATTTGGCAGCATCCCTTCCGAAACCACCGCCGCCCACTCCAGGAGAATTTCGCGCGCATCCTGCAGCCGGCCCGTTTCAATGCAAAGGCCGCGGATGGAAATAAACGTGTCGCGTCCCCAATCGCCGAACCATGGAAAACCTGCCATTATGGTCCTGCCCTCACCGCGCCGCGCGAGATAAGCGTCCGCCGCGCGATGCAACGGAGTCTGGAACGCTCGCCGCCGCCGCCACTCTGAGGTCTGCAGCGCAGCATAGCGCGCCTCCGCGGGCTGATCGCTCTCGATTGCCCAACCCTCCGCTGCGAACATCAGGACCGCGCGTTTTTTTCCCAGGGAGAACTCGAAGAAGCCCGGCGAGGCGAGGTCTTCCACGGCATCGAGGCCGCGGGCGAGTTCTTCGCTGTAGAGGAAGTTCCGATACCAGGTTGGATCGTGCACATAGCGCCCGTTCGCGTCCGCGCTCACGCCGGGGATGCCGTCGTACGGATGCCAAATCCAACGCTCGCCCACGTGTTCCGGCTCAAACCGGAAAGCGCCGTTTTCGTGCTGCGTCGAATGGAAATCGCGGCCAGCGAAAAAAGGCCGGACGCGAAGAGTGGCCTCCGACGCGCCTTCCGCCAATTTCCAGGAGAGCATGACCGCGGACTGAGCTGGCGGGACGAACAACTGCTGCTCAATGACGAGATCATTCCCGAGCCGATAACGCCAGCGTGGCCACGGCTCGTACTCAAACGACTCAATCCGCATCGCGCCATCGGGATGCACGACATCCGGCGCATAGCGTTGCGAAGATAGCGCGAATGTTCCCTCCGCCGTCTCCACCCACGCGTCGAAACCGTTCACCAACACGACCCGTCCGGCTGGCGGCGTCGTCGCCGTCAACAGAAGTGCATGATAACGCCGCGTCCGAATACCCGACACCGTCCCGCTCGCGAATCCTCCGAGCCCATCGGTCTCAAGCCACTCCGCGTCCGGATTGATCGAGCTCATGCGGTGGTAGCGTCGGCCCGCGCGACCACCACGGCGACGCGTGCGAAGACAGCTTCAATGGATCTCATGGCTCGGGCCTGAATCAAAACGGAACAGCAAAATCACGGGCAGGGAAATCAAAATCGTGATCATCGCCTAGCCTCCCGTTTCGAATCCCGGGTAGAGCGTCATCCCGCCATCGACGAAAAGCGTGGTGCCGACCACGTAATCGGATTCATCGCTCGCGAGCCACGCGGCCGCGCGCCCGATTTCCTCTGGCTCGCCGATCCGCTTGTAGGGAATGAGCTTGAGCAACGCCTGATAATGCTCCGGCGTGTCCCACGCTTCCGTGTTGATCGGCGTGCGAATCGCGCCCGGCGCAATCGAGTTCACGCGAATGCGCTGCGGCGCCACTTCCTGCGCGATGCTTTTCATCATCAACATCACCCCGCCCTTCGAGGCCGCGTAGTTGACGTGCCCCGCCCACGGAATGACTTCGTGGACCGAGCTGATGCAAATAATCTTGCCCGCTGCACACGAGACCTTCGGATTCACGCCGCGCCGTTTGAATTCCCGAATCGCTTCGCGCGCGCAGAGAAATTGCCCGGTGAGATTCACATCGATCACCTTTTGCCATTGCGCGAGCGTCATCTCCTCGATCGGCGCATCCTTTTGCAGGCCGGCGTTGTTGATCAGAATGTCGACCGTGCCAAACTCTGCGCGCACGGCGGCGAACATGGCCGCCACTTGATCCTCCTGCGAGACGTCCGCTTTGAAGGACATCGCCGTGTGGCCATGTCCTTCGAGTTCGCGCACCATGGCCTTCGCTTCGTCATCGCTGGTCACAAAATTAATGCACACATCCGCCCCGGCATGTCCGAGCGCGAGAGCGATCGAGCGGCCGATGCCCGAGCTCGCGCCGGTCACGATCGCCTTTTGGCCTTTAAGCAATTTCCGGTTCTCGCTCTTGGGCAGGATCGGCTTCGGGAGGTTCATGAAATCTGGCGTGTCGGTTGTCATGGTGTCGGATGGAATGGGTGTTTCGAGTAGCATAGGATGTCCTTTTCTTTGTGCGAGCTTGGTCGGGCGCCATTTGCAATCCTTACACGCAAGTCGGCCCCAACTCCGCGCGTAATCCAGAGTTGCCGCGACGAATCGGGCATGAGCAACGGCAAC
>JBGTJY010000853.1:0-1965 GCA_041744855.1 Candidatus Hydrogenedentales bacterium | reverse complement strand
CGAGCGCTTTGACCCGGCGAAGGGGGGCAAGCTTTCGACGTATGCCGCGTGGTGGATCAAGCAGTCGATCAAACGTGCCCTCGCGAATCAGTCCAAAACGATCCGCCTCCCCGTTCATCTCGTGGACAAGATTTCCAAAATGCGCCGTGTCGCAATGCAGATGAGCGAAGAGCTCGGACGCGAGCCAACGGACGATGAACTCGCGGAAGAGGTCGGTTTGGCGTCGGGTAAAATCTCGCAGCTTAAAACCGTCTCCATTCGGCCGGCGTCCCTCGACGCCCCCATCAGCGATGACGACTCGACCGAGTTCGGCGAAATCGTTGGGGATTTGGAGGCGCTGACGCCTTTTGAGCAACTGCGCGATCAGAACCTCCGCGACGAAGTCGGCGATTTGCTCGGGGTGCTTGATGAGAGGGAGAAAAAGATCATCTTCTCCCGTTTCGGGCTCGATGGCGGCAAGGCAAAGACACTTGAGGAAGTCGGCAAGAAATTCGGCGTTACCCGCGAGCGCATCCGCCAGTTGCAGAATATCGCGCTCATGAAGCTGCGCCGCGCTTTGCAGAAGAAGGAGAAGCCAATCGAGCATCTCCTGCCCTCGCACTCCGGGGAATTCGAGGACTGAAAAAGTCCCGCTTTTCCACCAAGGGCGCGTCCGATCAGGGCGCGCCCTTTTTGTTTCTAAACGATGCGGAGCTGGATCGTGTCGAACCGCTCGTCGCCTGCGAGCATGTCGCTGACGATGACCAGGTGGTCGCCAGCTTTTACATGACCGCTCGCGACCAGGATGTTGATCGCCGCGCTGATCGTGCGGCTCGGGTTCGGATCAAAGGCGAGGTGGTGTCCGAAAGTGCCCCAGTTCACGACCATCTTGCGGCATACCTCGAAGGTCGGTGAGAAGGCGTGAATCTCGGCATTCGGCCGCAGATTGGAAACGAAGTCGGCCATCGTTCCCCGACGGGTGAAGACAACGATCTTCGCGTTGGGAATGGAGTTCGCGAGTGACACCGCGGAACGGACGGTCTTCTGCCGATCGTCCTCAAGGTGCGCCTGTTCGGCAAAGCCGGCTCCGCCGCTGCGCTCGATGCGCAGCGCGACCTTGTTCATGACCTCCACGCACTTCACCGGGTATTTGCCGACCGTCGTCTCGCCGCTGAGCATGATGGCATCCGCCTGCTCAAAGACGGCATTGGCCACGTCCGTGATCTCGGCGCGAGTCGGCACCGGGTTGGTGATCATCGACTCCAGCATGTGGGTCGCGACGATCACTGGCACCCCTCTGACGAGGCAGCGCTTGACGATCCGGCGCTGGATAATGGGGAGCTCTTCCATCGGGCATTCGATCCCGAGATCACCGCGGGCGACCATGATGACGTCGGTCGTCTGAATGATTTCGTTGATGTTTTTAACGGCGAGCTGGTCTTCGATTTTCGCGATGATCCGCGCCGCACTGCCGTGTTCGCGCAGCACTTTGCGAAGCACGTCCACGTCGCCCGGTTCGCGACAAAAACTGAGCGCCACAAAGTCCACCTGCAACTCCGCCCCGACGGCGACGTCCGCCAGATCTTTTTCCGTCAACGGTGGCAGGTTCACCTTCACGCCCGGCAGATTGATGTGCCTGCGTGAACCCATGACCCCGGCTGTGAGCACCTCGCAGCGGATCTTGATGCCGTCTTTGGCGAGCACCTTCATGTGGATGTTCCCATTGTCCACGAGGACGACATCGCCCACGGAGATGTCGTCGATCAGGCCGTCGTAGTTCACATCGACCGAGTAGAGTTCCTCACTTTTTCCTCCCCGCACGGTGACCTCAAAAACGTCGCCGTCCTTGAGTTCGAGCTTCGTCGGCAGATCGCCCGTGCGGATGGCCGGGCCCTGCGTGTCCATGAGAATGCCGACCACCACGACCAATTCCTTGGCGATGGCGCGAATCCGCGGCACGATCTTCCGCACCCAATCATGGGGTGC
>JBGTJY010000852.1:0-2217 GCA_041744855.1 Candidatus Hydrogenedentales bacterium | reverse complement strand
CCGAGGGCACGTTCATCCTGTATACACCCCAGCCCTATCGACCGCATCTGATGGACAAGATGGAGCGCCAGGTCAATCCCGATCGCGTGGTGTAACCGGATGGCCCCGCCGAGCCGCCGTCCGACATGGCGGGTTGGACCTTGCCGTTGCAGATGGGCGTGAGGCATGCGGCAGTCAGCGCACGGTTCGAGGCCGACGCAGTGAAGCTTGACGCGATCCCGTTGCCACAGGGCGCGATCGAGAACGCCGCTGCGCCGGCGTTTTTCGTGCCCGCGGGGCGGAACGACGATTTCCGATTCGCGAATCGGTTGCACGACGCGGAGGTCCCGTTTCGCGTCTATTCCGGCGGCGGGAATTTCTGGAGCGATCGGAACGATCCTGTCGTGCCGCTGGGGTCGATTGTGGTTGCGAACACGACGGACACGCGCGAAAAGATAAAGACCGCGCACGAAGGTTTGAGCGTCGAGTTACAGGCGTTGCGCGTCTCGCCTGCGGAGAATGCCATCGGATTGAAACCCATGCGCGAGCCCCGCCTTGGGCTGTACCAACCCTGGACCGCGAGCATGGACGAAGGTTGGACGCGCCTCGTGCTCGATAATTTTGAATTCGATTACGTATCGCTGCACAACGCGGAGATTCGCGCGGGCGATCTCGCGGACCGTTACGACTGCATCGTGTTGCCGTCCATCCCGACGCGGCAGATTGTGCAGGGCCGGGCGGCGGATACGAGCGCGCCGGAATTCACCGGCGGAATCGGCGAGGAGGGCATCGTTGCACTCCAGGATTTCGTGCTTGCGGGAGGCACGCTGGTAGCGATCGACGAATCCTGCAATCTCCCGATCGACCGTTTCAATGTTCCGGTCAAAAACATCGTGCGCGATTTGAAGACGGAAGAATTCTATTGTCCAGGGTCGGTCTTGCGCCTTCGGATCGATCCCAACGACGAGCTCGGTTGGGGGATGCCGGAATGGTACTCGGGCTATTTCGCGGGATCGCAGGCGTTCGAAATCGTTCCCGAGCAAAACGGCGCCGCGGCGGAAAAAGAACGTCAACCCGCGAACCGATTTCCCTCGACGGCAGTCTCGCGTTACTCCGATACCGTGCTGCTCGAAAGCGGGTGGATTCGCGGCGGAAACCTCATCACCGACAAGCCGGCGATCGTACGGACAACCTACGGCAGCGGGTCGATCGTGTTAATAGGATTCGGCGTGCAACGCCGCGGACAGCCGCATGGAACTTTCCGAATTCTGTTCAACGCGATTCAGTCGAGTACGTTATAATATACGGTGATTGTGGAGCACGCCGTATGAAACTGACATCCGCAGACATACTTCGAGTGTTACGAGAAATGCTGCCGGACCTTCGTGACCGCTATAAGGTGCATAGCATGGCGCTCTTTGGTTCGTTCGCGCGCGGGGAACAACGGGACGACAGCGACGTCGATATTCTTATCGATTTCGATCCCTCCATTGGACTCGGGTTCGTCTCGCTCGCGGACGAAATTGAAGCCACGCTGGGAAGGCCAGTTCACGTGGTCTCCACTCGAGCATTGAAGGCCCGACACCGCGCGTTTATCGAGCCGGATTTGATAAATGTCTGAGCGTCGAGACGAGCAATATGTGGCAGACATTTTGGACTGCATCGACAAAATTCAGCGTTACACCGCGAACATGTCCCGGGACGCATTTTTTGTCGACGAAAAAACAATCGACGCGGTGGTTCGCAACATCGAGATTATCGGCGAGGCCGCGACTCGACTTTCGTTGAGCTTCAAGAATAGGGTTAACGACATACCATGGCCGCAAATCATCGGAATGCGGCATCGAATTGTTCACGATTACTTCTTGATCGACCTGAAACACGTGTGGAGCGTGGTTTCGGACGAGATTCCGAAACTTAAGTCACGGATTGAACCGCATCTGGGCAATGTAGAACGAGGCTAATAAATAGCCGTGGAAACGCGCGAAGCGTTCAGGTTCAGCCGTGGGTCTCAAGCAGAAGTTGAGTCGTGCTAGAGCCGTTTACTAATTGCCTTCAGATCGCCAACCTAGTTTTCGTTCAAGCGCGATTGCGTAATCGATCAGCCCTCGGGCAACCCGTTCCTGCACCTCATCGAACGCCGCGACAGGTCCCCGCACGTTCGCGGTCGCGTAGATTCCCTGAGCGTGCAGCAAGCGTTTGAAGAACTGGATCGAAACATCCAGGTGTTGATTCGTG
>JBGTJY010000851.1:0-3985 GCA_041744855.1 Candidatus Hydrogenedentales bacterium | reverse complement strand
GACGCCGCGATTCGCCGCCGCGAGAAGGACGGGGCCGTTGCTCGCTGCGAACGCATCCGCGTCGCGCACGGGCATGCTATTACCGAGAAAGAGGACGGAGTACTCGGGCGCGAGCCTTGTCACGGCGCGCACGACTCCGGGTTCGGTGCAGTCCGCGCGCGAATCGAGGAGTTCGCACATCGAGGCGGCGACTAATTCGTCACCGCGTTTCAACTCGGCGGCCCACGCCGAATCGACGGAGAATCCCTTGCCGCCATCGATCGCGGCGACGAACGCTGCGGGCTCGGCCTGGATGCGGTGACTGATGCGGTGCGCGGGATCGTGACGGAGCGGGTGCTCGGCGACGTGCACGTACATGCGCGAGGGTGTTGATTGTAAATACTTGAGCACCGATTTCGAGGTGAGCGGCGCGCCGAAATGCAAGATGATCTGCACGGTATCGAGCGGTTCGGCGTAGTTCGATTGCAGCAAGTCGTCGAAGTGGTCGATGCGGCATGCGCGCGTGGGACCGAGCGCGAGACCGGATGTGACATCCGCGAAGAGCGGCCACTGGAGCGCCTCGGCGAGTTGCGCGACCGCGGCGATGGAGGCGCGGTTCGTCATCGGCCCAGCGAAGATGAGGCCGCGGCGCGTCTGCGAGAGGAGGCTGCGGATCGCGTCGATGGTCGGCGGCGTTGGCGTGAGCGTTGGGAGCGCGTATTGCGTGTACGGGCCGTCGAACCACGACGCGAGACTGCGCGTGTAGGTGCGCGAGTCGAAGGGGACTTCGATCGGCGCGAGCGGTTCGCGGAACATGCAATTCAGATGGACCGGGCCTGCGGGTGGCGTCATGGCGAGATGAATTGCTTGATCGACAACGGTGAGCACGGTTTCGGGCGCCTGCTCGAGGGTGGGACATGGCAGCGTGTGTTGCCAGCGCACGTACGGCTCGTAGAGGCGGTGCTGATCGATGGATTGATTCGCGGCGACGTCTTGCAACTCGGGCGGACGATCCGCGGTCAGCAGAATGAGCGGGATTTGCGCGTAGGCCGCCTCGATCGCGGCGGGGAGCGCGTTCGCGAGGGCGGTGCCTGAGCTGCAAACGAAGACGGCGGGACGGCCGGTGCTCTTCGCATAGCCGAGCGCGTGGAATGCCGCGCCGCGTTCGTCGTAGTGGACGCAGTATTCGAGCGGGCCACCGGAGGCGACGGCCATCGCCAGCGGGGCGGAACGGGAGCCCGGCGCGATGCTGAAAAAGTCGACGCGATTGCGGACGCACTCTTCGACAATGAGCGAGGCCCACAAATAATTGAGGTTGGGCGCTTCGTTCAGCATTGGCTTGGAGCCTCTAACAAAACCCCTCCGAAATGCGAGATTGTCACGGCGGCGCGCAATGCTTTAAGGCGGGCCGCCTCGCAATGACGGGTTTTGTTAGAGGCTTTTAGACGAGGGTCTCGCGCCGGAGGTGTGCTGAACGTCACGAAGGAATTCCGGGCGGCGTGGCGATTGCATGTTCTTCTTCGACGGTGTTCGTGAAATTGCGCAGCTTGTTTTCGACTTCGTCCCATTCTTCCGCGGGCGTCGAACCGTCGATGATGCCGGCGCCGGAGAATAGCGTAAGCGTTTTGTCGTTGACGAGTCCCGAGCGAATCGCGACGGCGAATTCGGAACCGTCGTATCCAACCCAGCCAACGGGCGCGGCGTACCACCCGCGATCGAAGGGTTCCATCTTGCGCAAGATTTCGAGCGCCGCGGGCGTGGGCACGCCGCCGACTGCGGGCGTCGGATGCAGAGCGGCGAATATCGTCGCGTCGGCCTCGCCGCCCGTGAGCATGCCTTCGAAGCGGCACAGCAGGTGCTGGCAATGACGGAGTATCAATAGCTCGACCGAATCCCCGCCGCGGACCGCGCGGCAGTGTTTCTCGAATACGCTGCGGATATGCGTGGCGACGTACCGGTGTTCGCGCAATTCCTTCTCGCTCGAGAGCAACTCCGCGCCAAGTGCGGCGTCTTGCTCGGGTGTACGGCCGCGCGTGCGCGTGCCTGCGAGGGCCTCGCTTTGCAGGTAGGTGTTTTGCCGCTTGTAGAGCCGCTCGGGTGATGCGCCCAGGAAGGCGGTGTGTTCGTCGAGTTGAAAACAGAAATGGAACGAGAATTTCGTGCCCGGCACGACACGGCGGAGCAGATTCAAGGCGGATACCGGCTCCTCGAAGACGTACTCCGTTTGGCGCGCGAGAACAAGCTTCAACAGCACCCCCGATTTGATGCGCGTGAGCACGGAAGTGACGAGGTCGGTCCATTGGCGTTGGTCGGGCCGGTCCGAACGGTCGATGGGATACGCGAGCGGAGCGTCCGCCGTGGGCTCGGGAAATTCGAGCGCGGCGACATGGCGGATGATTTGCTCCGCATGCGGCACCGCGGCGCCGTCGGTATTCGCGACAATGTTGACCGCGAGATACGTGCGGTTGCCTTTGCGGCCCACTTCGATTTGCGGAATGACGAAACGATACGCCCCAAACGGTTGCCAGCGCTCCTGCACTTGACTCTGCGGATCGAAGCGGAATCCGCCGTAATAACGAAGATTCGGATACGAATGCGAGAGGTCGCGCTTCATTTGCGCGAAGATACGGCGGTAATCGGGTTCGCCATCGCCGCGCATCACGCGGGCCACGCCTATCCCTGCGACAGAAAACGCCTGCTCGCGATCGGACCAATAAATCTTCGATTGCGCGGTTTGCGCTTCGAGCCAACGTAGCGGATCGGTCTCGGGGATATACGCCTCGACGCGCACGATCGGCCGAGGCGAGGAGGCGCGTCCGACCGAGCGCAATTCCGGCACGATCTGTTCGAGAATGACCTTGCGGATCGCTTCGGCGTTCTCGGACACGGGGTCAACGCTCCCCGATATAGAGCGTGGCGACGCCGAAGGTGAGCGCTTCCACGCGCACGCTCGCGAAGCCGGCATCGCGCATCAACGAAACGAAGGCATCGCCGTATGGGAAATTTTCGACGCTCGCGTTCAGATAGCGATACGCATGGGCATCGCCAGAAACGAGGCGCCCTATCGCGGGCAAAATGTGGCGAAAGTAGGTCAAGTATCCGGCCCGGATCAGGAGATTCCTTGGGAGCGAAAATTCGAGGATCAACGCGCGTCCACCTGGGCGCAACACGCGATACATCTCGCGCAACGCAGCGGGCACGTCGGGGACGTTTCGGATTCCGAATGCGATCGTGACGGCGTCGAATGATTGCTCGGCGAATCCGACTGCGCAAGCGTCGCCGCGATTCAGCGACAATCGCGATGCCGATTGCGCGCGGCGAAGTTTCGGCTTTGCCTGCATGAGCATCTGAGCGGACATATCCAGGCCAATACCCCGCGCGAGACGGTTAGGGGATTCCGCAAGCGCGAGAAGGACATCGCCCGTGCCAGTGGCGAGGTCGAGCACGCGCAACCTGTCGCCGGACGGAAGCGCGGCGACGAGTCGACGGCGCCAAGCGATGTCGCGCCGAAACGACAATAGCCGATTGAGCAGATCGTAGGTCGGCGCGATGCGATCGAACATCGGCCAGGTTTGGGTGCGTGTTGTCGGGCTTTGGGCGGGCATGGGCCGGAGAGTGAAGTGGCGCTTAACTGAGGTACCCCCGAGGCGAGAGTTTAGCAAACGGGGTGGTGGAGAGTCATTCGGAGTACCGCGAACGAAGACACTGCCCGCGCATCCTCAAGAATAACAATCTGGGGTACCTCTCGACGCCATAAGTAGGCAGCACTCCGCCATATTGTTGACGGCAACTCCAAACACCAAACGAGCGATTGCAATGACGCGCGACGAAGCATTCAGCGAAGCCGAACTCCTCAGGCGGGAAGTACCTAAAATGACGCGCGAGGAGATTCTCAGATCGATCGCCTTTGGTCGCGCGCCACGTGGAGATTCCTACGACGACGGGTCGGAACCCGATGAGGGAAATTCCTTCCCCGACAGGCAGTAGCTGCCGCCCTATAAGCAGT
>JBGTJY010000850.1:0-2776 GCA_041744855.1 Candidatus Hydrogenedentales bacterium | reverse complement strand
ACGGCGACATCGAGTTCGGCGGACATTTTTCAGGCGACGATCCGCGGCGAACGCTCGACGGCGCGCATCGGCGGCGCGACTGAACCCGCCGCGCTGGGCAGCGAGAACGTACTCGTCGAAGAATGGATCGCGGCGATTCGTTCGCGGGAGGCGTGCCGGTGCGACGCGGCGTTGGGATACCGCACCATGGCCATCGCGGAGGCCGCGGTCGAATCCCACAAGCAGGGGCGCGTCATCGAACTCGGCGCGTCGGCATAAGCGTTCCGCTCCGTCTACGGCGCGCTGGACTCGCCGCAAGCCTCCGCAAACGTCTGCGCGGATTTCCGTTCGGACGGGTTTCCATTGTCGAGCACGTATTGCACCAGCGTCGTCACTGCGTCTTTTTGGCCCGCCGAGCAGAGCGCCTGAATAGCCCTCAGCGCGCAACGGGCCGACGGTTCCGCATCGAAACTTTCTTGAAACGCGGCCGCGGCCAGGGCGGAATCCCCGAGGTCTTCGTGAATGACGCCTTCGTTGAATTTGATCAGGGCCAATCGCGCTTGGGCGCCGGCCTTCTTGGCTTGTGCGTGCTGATCCGCCAACATCGCTAACGCGGCATCGTATCGTTTCGATTCGCGGAGCGCGCGGAATAGCGCGAGAAACGCGGGACCATAGTCCGGGCGAAGCGCCAGCGTTTCCTGCGCGACTTCGATAAGGCGTTCGGTGCGGCCTTCGCGTTCGAGCAATTCGATGAGCGCGCGCATGGCGAATATTCGATGATCGGGTTCGCGTTCGAATCCGGCGGACAACGCTTGTTCGTAGGTCGCGATGGCATCGTCGAAACGGTAGCCTTGAGCGAGTCGCGCGGCGCGGGCGGACAGCACCTCGCCGACGCGCTCGTCGAGACCGTTGACGAACGGTTCTCCCATCGCGGCGTAGGTGTAGATGAACGTCACGAACGCAACGGACGCGACGGCGATCATCGCGACGACGGCAACGCGCTGAGCGCGGGTCATCGGGGTCGCATTCGCCGCTGGCTCGGTGGCGGATGGCGGCGCCGCGTTTGCCGGTTCCGTTCGCGGGCTAACGGTGCCGCTGCCGGGCTGTTTTCGTTTCTGTTTGCGGGCCATATCGCGCTATACTTTTTTTCATGCTCCCGGGGGAAACGCGGAGCGGCATGGTGGGAATCGAACTACCGTTTCGCACATCGTACGACGTGCGCACATTGTAAAACTTGCGCGCATTGTAAAACTTGCTTGCGCAGCCCCACAATCGACACGTCTTTGAAGCCGTCTCTGTCCAAATCGCTCGCAAAACGCACTGTGCTCGCCGCATTGAGCGCGTACACTCGGCGCATCCCGCGAATCAGCGCTGCTGAAATTCGTGAGCGTCCAATCCTGGTGGTCAGTCTCGGTGGAATCGGCAATACGCTCATGGCAACGCCGCTGCTGGCGAGTCTGAAGACCTGCTGTCCCCACGCGCCGATCGACTTGCTCACGACTTCGCCCGCAGCATCTTTACTGGAGCACGCGCCCAAGATCCGGCGGATCATTCCGGAAGTGACGTATCGCGGGACCCGCGGCAGCGCGTATTGGAAGACCCAACGCGAAATTACGCGAGGCGACTACGGATCCGTCTTCTACGCGCGAAACGCCATTTTACTTGCGTACATCGCTCGGGGAGTTCTTGCGCGGATTCCGCGGCGGCTCATGCACCACTACGCGTTTCGCTCCACCGAGAATCTCTGCCGCCTCGCAACGGACGTGATCGACCACCACGACGGCAAACACGATGCTGCCGCGAATGTCGACCTTGCGGCGACGGCGCTCGAAACCTCGTTGACCGCGGGACCACTTGAATTGACAATTTCCGACGCCGCGCTCGATTCCGCCAAGCGGAAATTGGACGCGCTGGGTTGGCGCGCAGGCACGCGGACGCTCTCAGTGTTTCCCGGCGGGACGGCGTGGAATCGGGAAAAGTGGTGGCCGCGCGATCGGTACGTTGAAACCGTCCGCGCGATTAGAGCCGGCAATCCGGATGTTCTCGTTCTCGTTCATTGCGGGCCGCATGAGGCCGACGAAGCGGGCGCGTGGAAAGAGGAACTTGGAGGCGCCGTGCGGATCGTCGAAGGTTGGTCGCTCATCGAGATCGCAGCGTCACTGCGGTTCGCGTCGGTCACGCTTTGTAATGACAGTCTTCCGCTGCATCTTTGCTCGGCGCTGAACCGGCCCGTGGTCAGCCTGTTCGGCCCCACGGATCCGATGCGTACGGGGCCTTGGCTCAATCCACATGCGGAAGTCATCACGCCGGAAGGTGACTGGACCCCGTATTTCACAGTGCCGTACCCGGTCGATCCCGCCGACTATCCGGCTTACATGGAGCGGATATCCGTCGATCGTGTTCTCGATGCGGTCTCGACTGCGTTGGACCGAAACAACGCCGCGCCCGCCTGAAATGGGCGGTTCAACAGGCATTGTCCCCAATCCGCCCGTCGTGTAGACTTTGCGGATATCTCCACAGAATTGGGCGTACATGCAGGGCCATTCCGGTCCAGTCCGCCGGGCGAAAGGAGCCTTTTTGCCATGAATTTCGAGTATTCGACCAAGGTCCAGGGACTGCGCAAACGCCTCAACGAGTTCATGGATCAGTACATTTATCCGAACGAAACCAAGTTTTACGCGCAGATTGATGACGGCGATCGCTGGCAGCCGGTGCCGATTGTCGAGGAACTCAAACCGGTCGCGCGCGAGGCCGAGCTTTGGAACTTGTTCTTGCCGGAGAGCGGGCACGGCGCTGG
>JBGTJY010000849.1:0-1601 GCA_041744855.1 Candidatus Hydrogenedentales bacterium | reverse complement strand
CCACCGCTTGCGCGATCCCGAATTGCCAGCCCCCAGCCCCCAGCCACCAGCCCCCGTCCATTCATCCTCGCCGGACATCAACCGCAGTTGTTTCACCCCGGCGTGTGGTACAAAAACTTCGTGCTCGGTTCGCTGGCGCGGCAACTGGACGGCGTGCCCATCCATTTGCTGATCGACAGCGATCTGTGCCGCAGCTCATCGATCCGCGTTCCCACGGGCAGCGTCGAATACCCGCGCCTCGACGCGGTTCCCTACGATGAGCCGTCGCCCGAAGTGCCCTACGAAGAGCGTGTGATTCGCGACCCGGTAACCTTCCGAAGTTTCGCCGATCGCGTTGCGTCAACCATCCGTCCGCTCGTTCCCGATCCGATGGTCACGTCGCTGTGGCCGTTGACGCTGGAACGCAACCCTCGGCAAACGAACCTTGGCCTGCGCCTCGCGCAGGGCCGGCACGCGCTGGAGGAAACGTGGCAGAATGACACGCTGGAGCTTCCGCAGAGCGTCGTCTGCCAACTGCCGGAGTTCGCATGGTTCGTGGCCCACGTGCTGGCGCACTTGCCGCGATTCTGGGCGGCCTACAACGACGCGCTGGCCGTCTATCGCCACGCGCATCACATGCGAAATCGGGCTCATCCCGTGCCCGATCTGGCGGAAGCCGACGGTTGGCTCGAATCGCCGTTTTGGATTTGGACGGCCGACGATCCAAAACGCCGCCCGCTCTTCGCGCAGCAGTCGGGCGACGAGCTCGTAATCACCGACCGCGCTACACGAACGTACCGTCTGCCGCTTTCCAGCGATCAAGACGCCGGCGCCGCCGCCGACCAACTGCTGGACCTGGCGTCGCGCGGCATCAAGATCCGCACCCGCGCCCTCACGACAACGCTGTTCGCGCGCACGGTGCTGAGCGATTTGTTCCTGCACGGCATCGGCGGCGCGAAGTACGATCAGGTGACCGATCAAATCGCCCGCTCGTTTTTCGGCTTCACGCCGCCCGAATTCGTGGCCGTCTCCGCAACGCTGCGCCTGCCCATCGCGGGCAATCGCGTGGAAGCATCATGCGAACGTTCGTGCGCCGAAGAGCTCCGCGATCTACGTTTCCATCCGGAGCGATATATTGGCCGGGGACTGGCTCATTTTGCGGAGTCTTCGGAGCAAAATGTGCCTGTCCCCTTTGACGCCATCAACGAAATCGTTTCCGCCAAGCGCCGCTGGATAGAAACTCCTAAGACATTGCAGAACGCCCGCGAACGACACATTGCCATCGCGGCCGCCAATAAATCCCTTCAGCCGTTCGTCGCCGATCGCCGCCGCGCGATCAAGAGCCGCTGCAACGAGCTGCAGCATCGCAAGCGCGCGAACGCCATTCTGCAATCGCGTGACTACTCGTTTTGCCTGTTCCCGCAACGCCACTTCGAAACTCTGCTAGATAAGTAGCGAGCCGGGCGGTCCCCCGCCCCGTCGGGCAACGCCGTGAACGATTTTAGAGCTTTGCGCGTGCGTTATTGGGGTTTACGGGAACAGCGAGATACGAAAAAAAACCAGACTCCCTACCAAGCAACTGAATACGCCTCAGTTATAAGGAGTCTGGCTAAGATGGCAAA
>JBGTJY010000848.1:0-6010 GCA_041744855.1 Candidatus Hydrogenedentales bacterium | reverse complement strand
ACGCGGTCCATCACGCCCAAACGCGCCAAGACCCGCGCGGCGATGGCCGTGCCGATCGCGGCGATCGCGAATGCCGTGATTGCGGTGTAAAAATACAGTAACGGCCACGCCGGCAACGGATGGTACATGGTCCCCCGCATTTCGTCGTCACGCGGAACTCACCGCGGATCCCCCGATCCGCGCTCGCGTGCCTGGCTGGTCATTCTGAGCGCCAGCGAAGAATCTCGCTAGCAATGGTCCCGTGGACTGGAGCCAGATTCTTCGCTGGCGCTCAGAATGACGTGTTGGGATTTCGGTTTGTTTTCAACCCTTCCTCTCGTCCCTATCCGAAAAACCGCCGTACGCTCTCTGCAACGCGCCGAACTTCGTCGTCTAACATCGACGGATGAATCGGAAGCGACAACGCCGTTTCATACATCGCGTCCGTCCCTCGGTATAGTCCAGCCAACGCGACTCGATATTTTCCCTCCGGCGCCGCGAAATATCGATGCGCCGGTTTGTATATTGGGCGTTTGGCTTCGATCGCCTCGGCGTTCAAATAGCTCTCGAGCGCGCCGCGCACTTTCGTGCGCACAACGTAACGGAAGTAGACGTGCCCATCGCGCCGCGGCAACGAGAGCGGCAGCTTGGCGAACGCAGCGTCGTACTGCGCGGCGATTTCTCTGCGCCGCGCGATGAATCCCGGCAAGCGCCGTAGTTGCGCGCGGCCCATTGCCGCTTGTATGTCCGTCGTCTTGTAGTTGAATCGCGGCTGGTAGTCGTCGCGGTTGTCGTAGTCGCGCATATCGCGAACGGATTCGGCGAGACCTTCGTCGTCCATCAGCACCATTCCGCCTTCGCCGGTCGTCATCAGTTTCGTCGCGTAGAACGATGCCACCGCCGCGATGCCTTTCCGGCCCGTACCGCCGCCCAGCGATTGTGCGATGTCTTCAATGGCCACATGCTCGCGCGGCACGCGCGCGGTCGCACCGAATAGGTGCGGCACGATGGCGGCGTCAACGCGCGATGGAATCGCGCCAGGATCGAGTTGGCCCTCCGAATCGACATCGCAAAGCACGGGAAAGCCGCCGGCATGATGAATCGCGCTTGGCAACGCGGAACATGCATACGACGGCATCGCGACGCGTTTCACGCCGAGCGCGGCGATAGCGAGATGTAGACCCGCCAAGCCGCTGTGGACGGCGACCCCGTATTTGCGCCCGGCGAACGCGGACATCTCCGCTTCGAATGCCTCGACTTCGCGCCCCTGGGCAACCTGGCCTGAACGCAACACGCGCGCGACGGCTTCGACTTCGTCGTCGCCAATGCTCGGCGCGCTGTGCTGAATTCTAGCGGCAGATAGTTGTTCGGGCTCGTACTCCAGATGCAATGCCGCGCCCTGGCGCATCACAGCATTCCCTCTCTCAGACTGACTGCCCCGCGCAGCACGTCCCCGCGACGTGCTCCCCCAACAGAATCCCCCTCGATTCCGGACCGCAATTCATCAGCAAATCGAGTACAGCCAGGTCCGGAATAAAGTCCCCGTAACGCTGAGCATACCTTGGCGCTTTCCATTCCTGCAAGAGCAAATCGATGCCCGCCGCGTCGAGAAGCGCCTTGTCCAAATAGACCTCGAGCGCGTACGCGCCGCTGTAGTACGTGTCGCCACCGACGGCGCGGACGAGATTCACCAATCGCTCCGTCGCTTCGCCGGGGACGCTCAATTCCGACGACCGCACGATTCGCGTCTCGATGCCGAGCGCCGCCACGAAATAGTCGAGCATGTGCGCGTTCAGATCGTTCAGGTGCTGCCACTCGCGAGAATAGGTGTCGCGCACGAACCCGATGTGATCCACGAAGTACGGCGCGGCCGCGTAGCATTGCTCGATGGTGCGCAGATGTTTGCGCCGCCAGGGTTGCGCATTGTCGATCAGGACTTCGTCGAGCCGTTGCGCGAAACGGTTGAGCACGGGGACGGTCAGCAGCCCTGCGCCGTGTGGCGTCTTGATCTTGTTCCGGTTTTGCCAGCCGTTCTTGTTGTACTGGATGTCGTCGAGCGCGATGAAAACGTCGCAGCGCGCAATCTTTTCCAAATAGCGCAGCCAGGGCAAGTAATGCAATTGATGAATGCCGACGACACTGCGCCCGCTCACGCGGAAACTTCTATCTGAGTCATCTGCCCCAAGGTGCACATCGGAAGGGCGAGCGTACTTTCGCTGAATGGATTGCCGTCACCCGGCGGCTCGAAAGAACGCTCGCCCTTCCCCCCTCAACGGATAGATGCCTTTGTTGTACTGCAGGCGTCCAGCCTGCGCAGGGTGCAATGAAACGCCACCCCGTGCGCCACCGACGACACGACGGTCACCGGATGTCCGCATCGAACCATTTCAGCAGCGCCAGCATCCCCCGCGCGCGCCGCAATTTCGTCGCCTTCAACCCCTGACGCATGAGCTTTTCTTTGGCTTCCGTCCGAGTCTTGGCCACGACCACCCCGCCAATGAACGAACGTGCGTCATCGCCTTCCGCCCGAATCGCATGATATTCGAACGTCGCCATCGATCTACGCCTCCTCAGGCCGGGCCGCAGTATAGCACCGCGCGTTCTTGGTTGCACCCCTAAAGACAAGTGCAAAAACGACGAAAATGGTAGGGGCGCTTCGGGAAGCGCCCCAGGGTCCTGGCGCGAATTTCGGGCGGTTCCCGAACCGCCCCTACCGGATCAATCGCAAACTTCGCGTTTCGAGGGCGTAGATTCCGGATAGATCTACGAGCGTCCCCGCCACCTCGATCTGGCGGCCGGCCCATTCTGGATTCACCGTGAACGCGCCAACACTTGGCTGCGCAAGCATGATCGCGATGTCGAATCCGTTTTGGGTTCGGACGAGGAGCCCCGGTTGAATGCCACCGCGCAGGCAATTCGCCGCGCAGGCACGGTGCACTTTTCCCGCGCCGGGCCGCATCACACCGAGGTAGCATTTCGTATCCACAAGTTCGCCTATAAGCGAGACCTCTCCTAACCTTGCCGATGTTGGAGACATCGGAGCTTCGCCTTCCATCGCCTGAATTGCATTGCGCCCGGCGAGTTCGATCATGCCCGCTGACTCTCGATAGATGAGCGATCCCGTCAGGCGCACGCGGCGATTAACGAATTCGCGCGCCGATTCGGGAAAGCCGTATTTTCCTTGGCTGACCAATACCAGCGCGTCGCCGATTTCAAAGTGGTTTTCTACGGGCGCGGTCAAGCGCAAATGCGGCATCGGTTCCCCCAGGAGCACGCCGTCGAATTGTCGTCGCACCCCGAACTCATAGGCGCCCTCGTCCACGGGCCGTTGGAACGCGGCGACGACGATCGACGACAGCACGGCAATCGCGCCGATCGCCAGGACCACGATTCTGATCCAATTCGCGAGGTGCTTGGGGGCTGTCTTCCGGTAGCCGATGTAAAATTCGTCGCTCATTCTTTCGTTCTGCTACGAGAATCCAGTGTCACCAGCACTCCTCGTGCTCGTGCTTCGTAATCCTAATCGCAAAAAGGCTTGCCAGAAATCTCCATTCTTTTAGGAAGAAGGTCAAGCGTTCATGACAACTCGTCGTCCTCATCGAAAAGTCTACTCGCTTTTCCCAACAATCCCCGCTCCCTCCACTACAGCCTCCATCGGATTTGCCACAGGCTTTACATAAACCACCCCATCCCGCACACGCACGGGATAAGTCTCGATCACTTCGTGGAACGGCGGCGGACTCGTCCCGTTGTCCGGGCGATATTGCCAACCGTGCCACGGGCAAGTGATGCAGCCGTCGAGAATGCGCCCCTCGCCGATGGGACCGCCTTGATGGCGGCAGACGTTCGATAGCGCGTAGATGCGATTGCCGTGTCGAAAGATCGCGCGTCGTTCGCCTGCGATCATGACGGCGCGTCCGTGGCCATCCCTGAGTTCATCGACCTTACATGCCGAGATGTAACCATCCGACTCTGTAATTGCGCGCTTGCGATCCATCTTCGCTTCGCGCGCCTGCGCAAGGAGATGCAATCCGAATACGATGACGAAGCCAACGCCGAGCAGCACGACGTAGATCGGCGCGGTCTCGTATTGCAGTGCGCCGTAGGCAACATGCACGAGTAACGACCCGTACGCGACGTACACGAGCACGTGCAGACACTTCCAAAACGACGCGCCGAGAATGCGCAACCAGAAATCGTGACTCGTCGCGGCCATTACAAATAGGATGATCAACGCGAACAGACCGAACGGCTCGAACGGGAAATGGGCGATGCGGCCCGTCTCGCCGAACACGTTGTAGTCCAGCTTGTACGCGGTGAAGACCGTGACCAGCGGATTCCCTGCGCCCAACGCGTGAAACTGAAACAACGCGAGTCCCGCATGCACGAGCGCGAGCAGAAACATCGCAACGCCGAGATGGCGCCGGTTATACAGCAGCGGCAGGAACCGGCGGTCCAGTCGCGTGAGCGGGCCGATGCAGAGAATTACGTGCAACAACAGGATCGCCGCGAGGGCCGTACTGCGAAGCACGAGCGTCTCCACGGTCGACCGCGGGTTAAGCGCGAGCGTCGTCAGGATGTAGGCAGCGATGACGAGCACGAGTAACACCGTGAGCGTGGCATCATAAATCCGCTTCTGCCGATTCCAACCGACGGCTTTGTATTTGCCAGACATCGCGCGCGCGTCAATCAATCAACGATATGGGCACAAAAGGCAGCTCGACGATCGGCGTTTCCGCCGAACGCGTCGCAAGTGCCGCCGCAATCGCGATCGGCAGCAAGACGGCGAGCGTTTTGATCAGGAGACTTTGTAATCGCCGAATCCCCGCCGCGCTTAGCGGCGCATCCGGGGAGCCATGGGGGGACTCCCCACGCCGCGCCCTCCAAGCTTTGACGAGGATCGCCGGCCACAACGCAATCAGCCCCGGCGTCACCAACACGCGGAAACCCCACGCCGCGCCGCGCGCCGCCTCATCGATGCGCCCCAGCACCCGCGCATGTAAGTACGGAACCAACAGCGCCCCAACCAGCGCATAAACCCCAACAGTAACCCACCCGACAAACACAAACGATTCCAGCATCACAACCTCGCCATTCCTCCCATGCTTCCCATAACTCCCACTTCCACGTCCATGCCCGTCCGTGCCGTCCGCCCCGTCCATCAAGACCATCAACTCAACCGACCCACGATCCATCACGCTCGCCGTTTGCGCATCCCCCCGCCACACACTATGCTAAGCGATCGCGATCCCAAATCGATCCCCCGGGAGCACCTTGCCATGAAACTAAACACCCTAATCACCGGCGCAACCACCGGCATTGGCCTCGAACTCGCCCGCTGTTTCGCGCGCGACGGCCACGGACTCGTCCTCGTCGCGCGCACGAAGGATCGCCTCGAAAAAGTCGCCGCCGAATTGAGTGCGCAGCACGGTATCCAAACTATGGTGTTGCCGGCCGACCTATCCGACCCCGCCGCGCCGCAAATGTTGTACGACGCGATAGCGTCCGCCGGCATCGAGCTCGACTACCTAGTCAACAACGCAGGATTCGGCACGAACGGCAAATTCGCCGAATCCAACCTCGCGACCGAGCTGAACATGATGCAAGTCAACATGGCGTCGCTCGTCGCACTCACGCGGCTGTTCCTTCCCGGAATGATCGCGCGCAAAAAAGGCCGCATCCTCCAAGTCGCATCGACCGCTGCATTCCAACCCGGACCCCACATGTCGATCTACTGCGCAACAAAGGCATTCGTATTGTCGTTCTCCGAAGCGATCGCCGTCGAACTCAAAGGCACCGGCGTAACCGTCACGTCGCTCTGCCCAGGCGGCACGGAAACCGAATTCCAGTCCCGTGCCGAGATGCACGACGTGCCCCTCGTCAAGAGCGGCATGATGCCATTCATGAAGGCCGATGAAGTCGCGAAGCAGGGCTATCGCGGCATGATGAAGGGCGAAACCGTCGTGATAACGGGCTTAATGAACAAGCTCGGGGCGTTGTCGGTCCGTGTTGCCCCGCGGAAATTGGCGGC